>VHDG01000899.1 GCA_016871475.1 Verrucomicrobiota bacterium | reverse complement strand
AGAGCATTTCCCAACCCCTCTGCGATTGGAATCGGGTTGGCGGGGTTGCGGACGGAGGCGGATCGTGCGCGGATACTTGGACTATCGGGACAGATCTGGCCTGGGATACCCTGCCTGGCAACGAATGATCTGGAGACAGCGATCGCTGCGGCACCTGTGATACCGGGTTCCAAACCCGGTTCGGGGATTGCCGCCCGAGTGCTGGTGTTGAGCGGCACGGGCTCGTGTTGCCTGGGGCGTGGGGTGCGCGGCAAGACAGTCAAGATCGGTGGATGGGGCCACATCCTGGGAGACAAGGCCAGCGGCTTCGAGATAGGCCTGCGGGCTCTGAAGGCAGTGGTGTATTACCTGGACCGTGACCGTTCCTGGTCTTTGTTGGGGCAACGGTTGCTTCGACGCTTGCTCTTGAACGAACCTAACGACTTGATTGATTGGGTTAGCAAGGCCCCCAAGGATCAGGTTGCTGGGCTGGCGACGGAGGTTTTCGAAGCGGCAGCGTTGGGAGATAGCATCGCCACGGACATTCTGACGGGAGCCGCCGCAAGCCTTGCGAAGGATGCCGTTGTCTGTGCCAGGGCGGTCGCAGGAAAAGGTGAGACGGTCCAGTTCGTGTTCTCGGGGAGCGTGATCCTTAAGCAACCTCGATTCTTTGCGCGGGTATGTCGTGCCATCCGGCTGGGCTGGAAAAACGCTGTGTTCACACCCCTCCAGGAGCCCAGTGTTTGGGGGGGCGTTCAGCTGGCGCGCGGGGTCCTGTCTCAGAAAAACAGGAGCCGCCCGATCAAGGTGTCTTCTCCCCAAAAGCATCCCCGGACAGCTGCGCACGAGCCCGTCGCGGGCTGGATACCGGAATCCACTGCCGTGTCACCGACGGAGCGTCGTCATCCCAGGACCATGAACCTGGATCGGATGTCTGTCGCAAAGGCCATCCAAGTTTTTCTGGAGGAAGACGCTCTCCTGCCCGGTCGAATCAAGCCCCACGCGCCGGCAATCGAACAAGCGATCCGGTTGATTGTTCGCGCATTCAAGACAGGAGGCAGGCTCTTCTATGTGGGAGCTGGGACAAGCGGGCGGCTGGGTGTGCTCGACGCGAGTGAATGCCCTCCGACGTTCCGAACCCCGCCCGCCATGGTGCAAGGAATCATGGCTGGGGGGTCCCAGGCACTTTGGGAATCGGTGGAGGGCGCCGAAGACGATGCCGAAGCCGGGGGCCGAGCCGTAGCGTTTCGCTCCATTAAGCCCAGGGATGTCGTGATCGGGATTGCTGCGAGCGGAAGAACTCCGTTCGTCTGGGGTGCGCTCGCGGAGGCGCGGAGGCGCAGAGCGAAGACGGTTCTGCTTTGCTGCAACCCCCATCTGACTTTTCAACCGGGTAGACGCCCCGATGTTCTATTGGCCCTGGATCTGGGGCCGGAGCTCCTGACGGGGTCCACTCGATTGAAGTCGGGTACTGCAACCAAGCTTGTGTTGAACATTCTGACAACACTTTCGATGGTTCAGATCGGGAAGGTGGCAGGCAATCTGATGATCGATTTGAATCCATCAAATACGAAGCTCCGCGACAGGGCTGTTCGCATTCTTTGTGATCTCACTTCTGTGAGTCGCGAACGTGCGACTCGGGCGTTGGAATCGACTCGTTGGCGGGTGAAGGATGCCTGGCTGCAGTTGAGCCTGAAAACCGGACGGGGCCATCGCCGAGAAGGGGCAGGATCGTGAGTCAGACCGAACTCGTGCCCGTTGCCCTTTGACGGCCAAGCAAACATCCCTTCGAGATGCAGACGTGGCGGCACCGAGGGGCAGTGGCGTCTCTACAAATGCTTGAGGATCGTCCCTGGAGACCGGTGACCTCAGGGGTGCGTTGAACGTCGGTGGGAGGAGATCGTTATGGCCCGGGCTAGTTTTCCAGGACATGACCCGGCGA
>VHDG01000898.1 GCA_016871475.1 Verrucomicrobiota bacterium | reverse complement strand
TGCAGCCCGCTTGGGAAACTGGCATTGGTGCTGCTAAGGGAGCGGTGCGAGCTGCGTCTCGAGAGGCTATTTGTGAAGTGAACCGAACTAATAATAACCGCCTCTCCCGGAGTTCACCGCAGCGAGCAAGAAGTAACGAGGAAAGAGTTATGAAAACGACACTGACACGGAAGGCGGGTTTCACCCTGGTGGAAATCATGATTGTGGTTGCGATCATCGGCATGTTGGCCGCTATCGCGATCCCCAACTTTGTGAAAGCCCGTAAGTCCAGCCAGACGAACGCCTGTCTGAACAACATGCGCCAGCTGCAGGGAGCGAAGTCCAGCTGGGCCTTGGAAAACAAGAAGACCGGTGCAGATACACCGGTTGCTGCCGACCTCTTCGGAGCTGACAAGTTCATCAAATCGGAACCCACCTGCCCGGCCGGCACCACGGT
Organism: Verrucomicrobiota bacterium; assembly: GCA_016871475.1. Classification (GTDB taxonomy): domain Bacteria; phylum Verrucomicrobiota; class Verrucomicrobiia; order Limisphaerales; family UBA11320; genus UBA11320. Next base: position 1,485 of record VHDG01000898.1, on the reverse strand, counting down.
GTACACCCTCGGCTCGGTGGATGCCAATGTGACCTGTCCGAACGTTGGCATCGAAACCAACCACGTCCTGAGCGCGATCTACTAAGCTCAGGCTGATCGGGCCACCGAAATGGTTGGCCGATGTGGCTGTAATTCTAAGAAGCCCGGGGTTTTCCCCGGGCTTCTTCATTTACCCTCCTTGTCCCCCCGCGGTTTCCCGATTATGGTGCTGAGGTGAACGCTGTTTTCCGCCTCCCAGTGTCCCCGCTCTCCTGGGGATTCCTGTTCCTGTTTCTGCTGCTCCCACTTGCAGCCACAGCACAGGACAAAGCTATCCGTCTTCGTAACGAAACGATCCTCACTCCGCCGGCCCCGCCTCCCGGCGCCCGACGCCCCGCCCTCCAGGATGCCGCCAACGTTTCCGGGCTCTACCTCATCCAGTTCCAAAACCGCTATCAGCCCGAGTTCGCAAACGAACTGACCGCCCTCGGGGTTCGTCTCGCGGTCTATGTCCCCGAGGACACGTTCATCGCCCGACTCCAGAACGCTTCCTTGGAGCGCATCCGCTCTCTCCCCTTCGTCCGGTGGGTGGGCGAGTTCAAACCCAACCACAAACTGCATTCCGCGATTGCCGACTGGGCAGCCAACCCCGGAGGGGAAGCCTCGCGCACGCTGAACCTGATGATCTCCCCGGCCGCAAGCCCCATCGAACGCGCATTAGTCCGACGCCTGCTTCAGCGGTTGGATCGACAGGCGCAAGGCCGGTTCGGGGGACTTCTCCAAGGAAGCGTGCTAAGAACTCAGCTCGGCGCCCTCGCCGCTTCCCCTGCCATCCTCTGGGTCGAGCCGGCTCCGAATCCGAAACTGGTCGATGAGGTGGCAGCCAAGATCGTCGCCGGCGACGGCGGCGCTGGCCGCCTCGCGATGCAGGAACTCGGTTTTGATGGAACTGGCGTCACGGTGGCAGTCGCGGATAGCGGGCTGGACACAGGCGATCTTGAAACGATGCACCCCGACATCGCCGGGCGTGTGGCCGGCCTGTTTTTCTACGGCAACCTGGAGGATGCCTCCGATGGTCACAGTCATGGCACTCACGTGACAGGGATCGTTGCAGGCAACGCCGCCGTTGGTGAGACAGACGAGAACGGCTTCCTTTACGGACTCGGCGTTGCACCCGGAGCCACGGTGGTCGCTCAACGTCTCTTTGATGATGCCGGCGGCTACGAAGCTCCCTCCAGCTTCGAAACACTGACCCGCGATGCGGTCCGCGCCGGGGCAGACATCGGAAGCAACAGCTGGGGTGATGATGTCCAAGGGCGCTACGACATCAGTGCCGCTGAGTTCGATGCGCTCGTCCGGGATGCAGATTCCCTGTCGGCCGGTGATCAGGAATACATTCTCGAGTTTTCCGCAGGCAACGCCGGTCCAGGTGCACAAACCATCGGAAGCCCTGCGGTCGCGAAAAACGTCATCGCCACAGGAGCCTCTCAGAACGATCGCCTTGAC
>VHDG01000897.1 GCA_016871475.1 Verrucomicrobiota bacterium | reverse complement strand
TACGCAGTACCTCTACGGAGGGTGTGAAGCTCCGCATCAATGTTGAATGACGCCACACCAGCCCGGGATGCAAGAAGCCCGGAGAGGGTGGTGCCTTCATCGAGAATAGGCGCGGGCGGGGAGATAGGCGCGCTAGCTCGTCTCTTGGATCTGGCGTTGCAGGCCATCCCACGGACCCGTGATAGCCAGGGTGATTCCGGGGGTCTGGATGTTGACGAATAAAGTCGTGGCGTCCGGCGAGAAGGTGGCTCCGGCAAGTTCTCCAAGCGTCGTCTTCGCGAGGGTGTAGAGCTTCCCCTTCGGAGTCACTCCGACGATGTATTGGGGATTGACCCCATCCTCGCACAAAATCAGGTCTCCCCAGGGGGCGATAGTCAGATTGTCCGCATTTTCAATCAGGCTTCCGTTATCGGGCTCGATGAACAGCTCCAGCGTGCCAGGCTCGGCGGATTCGTCCGGCTGGGCTTCCTTTGAGCTGGGTGTGTAGCGCCAGATCTGCCCTTTCTTTTTCGATCCGCCGCTGGTGGCGGCGAAGAAGATCGAGTTCAAACCCTGCCAACAGCCTTCACTCCGGGCGAACCGCGCGGCTCCCCGCTCGTAATAGCCCTGGTGTCTCAAATCGTCATCCGGCGATTCCACGTTCTGAATATCCACCCACTCGACAGCGTGGGAGCTTCCCACCTTGAACGTGCGGTTGAACCAGTTCCGGGTATCCGCCCGCCGGAGATCTCGCAGCTTCAAAGCCTGCAGCCGGCCTCCGGCTGCAGGCCTGCCAGGTTCCTTCGGAATGAAACGATAAAACAGTCCATCGCCCGTATCCTCAGTCTGATAGATCACTCCAGACCGCGGATCGACCGCGATGGCCTCATGGCGAAAACGACCCATGGCCTTCAGCGGAATGGGTTCCGCCAGCGAGATATCCTCCCGGGCGGGTACTTCGAAGTTGTAACCGTGCTCCTTCTCCATTTCATCGTCGGGACTTTGACCAGACGCATTGGGCTTGTCCGTTGTTTCCTCACAAGTGATCCAACTGCCCCAGGGTGTCACGCCTCCGGCACAGTTGCGCGTGGTCCCTGCCAGGCTCAGGAAGGACCGCTCCAGCTTCTTTTCGCGAGTGTCGTAAACGAGCGTGGTGGTGCCTCCGAGCGCAGGCTTCTTTCCCTTGCCCGCGTCGTAAAGCTTCTCCCTCGGAATCTTGCGCAGGAGAGCCCGCTTCGTTCCAAAGGGACTCAGGTCATTCTGACCCGGATCGAGCTCATGGTTGCGAACAAGTATGGTCCGGCCGTTTGAGCCGGCAAACGCACCCATCCCGTCGTGCGACCCTGGCGTCAGAAGGCCGTCACTCATCCGGTCACCCGTCTCCGAAATGATGTGGTAAGAGAATCCACGTCGCAGATCGATGGTCCCGTAGAAGTCGCTCTCCAGACCAGCGTCCGGGCCGTCGGTTCGGAAGAACGCCTGAGCCGACGTGGCCGCCAAGAGTTTGAGACCGCTAAAAGCCGCGGTGAGTTTTACGCCTCGTTCCAGAAAATGCCGTCGTTTCATCGGAATCATCAACCCACAGAATGTGATGGCCATTGCCATTGTCAAATTTTCGCTGATTTCTGAGTGGAGCCAGCAGGGTTTTGGCTGCAGGGTGCCGGCATCGTGGATTGATTGTTCATGCGACAACCGTCTCTCATCCTGGCATCCGGCTCCCCTCGCAGGCGCGAGCTTCTGGGGAAGGCGGAGCTCTGCTTTGATGTCATTCCTTCGCGGGCCCAGGAAATCCAGCCTTCACACCTTTCGCCCGCCGAGATGTGTCAGGCGAACGCGTTGATCAAGGCGATGGATGTCGCCCGGCAGCATCCCGATCGATGGGTGCTGGGGGCCGATACCCTGGTGTTTCTAGACGACAAGCCTCTGGGCAAACCTGCCGACAT
>VHDG01000896.1 GCA_016871475.1 Verrucomicrobiota bacterium | reverse complement strand
CACAGCTCCGTTCCTGCTCAAAGCGTTGCCCATTCACGCCGCAAACGTCGGGTCTCAGGTCGGTATATTATCGGCCATCAGCACAGCGGGGAGCGTGGCTGGCGCACTCGTCGCCGGACTCTGGTTGATTCCCTCGTTCCAGAATGCTTCAAGTCTTCACGCAACTGCAGCCGCGCTCTGTGCTTTGTCTACGTTGTACTTCATCGTCTGGGGACGTCGATGGGTTGTGCGGATGGTCGCAGCCGGAATCGCAGTGGCGATCTGCATTGGAGGCAATCAGGCGATCAAGCCCCTGACCCGGGGCGTCTATGAGCAATGGACCGAGTTGGAACGGCGTAACTCTCCTTTCGGACTGATGCAGATTCTCCAGTCGAAGCTCACTCCGCAGCGCGCATTGATCAACGACTTCCTGATGCAGAACTCCTACGACCCGCAGACGCGTCATAGCCTGCTCGCGTTTAGTTATATGGAGCACGGGCTGGCCAGGGCTTATCACACGAATGCAAACTCGGTGCTCGTGATCGGGATGGGTGTTGGGATCGTGCCGGGCGCATTCGCGGAGGAGGGGGCTCGTGTGGATACGGTCGAGATCAACCCGGCTTACGTGGATCTCGGTGTCAAATACTTCGACCTTGATACCAACAAGTTTCGGATCTTCATCGAGGATGGTCGGTATTTCATGCGACGTTCCCAATCGAGATACGATTTGGTGATCATGGATGCCTTTCTGGGGGACTCTCCGCCGTCGCACCTGATGACGAGGGAATCCTTTGAGTCGGCCCGTCAGCTTTTGAACAGCGATGGTTTGTTTGTGTTGAATTCGTTTGGAGACTTCGACCTGGCGCCAGATCCGTTTTTTCTGGCATCCATGCACAAGACCCTGGCTGCGGTGTTCCGGACTGTGAAGATTCACTCCACGGGAAACGGGAACGTGTTTTTTGTGGCCTCGATGCGGGAAACGCTGGAGATGCAGCAGCGTCCGAGTTTGCGGAAGGTTCATGCGACGAAAGTGCCTGAGGTCCGGAAGGGATACGCGAACATGATCACGACCGATCCTGCGCACGGCATGGTGCTGACGGATGACTATAATCCCGTGGAAGTCCGGGATGCACGAAACCGGGAGCGGATTCGTCGTGCCATGGCGGAAGCGGTGCGGAAGTTTTGAGCACGAGATTGAAACACACTTCCTCTATGGACTCTGAAAGGATGCAGCGATAGGGTCTTCGCCAATGCGTGATTTGCCCAAACCCGATGTTATTCTGACCCACGAGAGCGATCTTGATGGACTGGTCGCTGGTGTGCTCCTGCAGCGGTTAGCCAAGCACATCTTCAACTGCGAAGTCCCTTTGCAGGCCTACCACTACCAGGCCTGGCGACAGCGCGATCATCGCGAGACTGCCGCCTGGGTCACCGATCTTGCCTTCGATTCCCGCATGGACCGGCCCGGGTGGTGGATCCTCGATCATCACACCTGTGAGTCCTCTGCGCGGAACGCCCGGCTGAGCATTGACACCACCAAGTCGGCCGGTCTGCTCTGCTACGAACTGTGCAAAGCAGAAGGCCTGGGAAGCCCCGAATTGGATCGATTGGTGCGCTTGAACAACATCGCGGACTTGTTCCTGGACGATGATCCTGAATTCGGAACGGCCTGCGACTACGCGAGCCTGGTGAAGGTGTATCAGTTTTGGAACATCCACCGTTTGCTCGAGGGAAAAATTGAAAGACTTCTGGATCATCCGTTGCTGGAGGTCATGCAGACCAAGCGTCGCGTTGAAAATCCCATCGGCGTCGCGTGGAGCCGGGGCAATGTGATAGCGATCAGCCCGGAGGTTGGGCTTGTGGAAACGGTATTGGGAAACACCAACCTGATCGTGAATCAGCTGCTCGAGGAGAAGGCAACTCCTCACCCGGTTCTGGTCACGC
>VHDG01000895.1 GCA_016871475.1 Verrucomicrobiota bacterium | reverse complement strand
CGATTCCTGGCAGCCCGGGAGCGATTCGGCAGCTACGAACGACAAAACATCGGACGCTTCGGCCTTGGGTGCCTCCTGGCCCGGCGGCTGGCGGAGGTTGGGGCACGCTACATTGAAGTGACCACGGAGTACATCCCCTTTCTGAACTGGGACACTCACGAGAACGGCCATGAGAAGCTGAAAGCGATGAAGGAGCAGATTGACGCTCCCATTGCCCAGCTGGTGTTGGACCTGAAGGAACGCGGGCTTCTGGACCGAACCCTGGTGATATTGGCCAGCGAGTTCAGCCGGGATGCGATGTTGGAAGGCCGCCCCGACAAGCTGATCAAGAACCAGGTCGATGTGCCGGACAAGATTGAGGAGATGAAGCACTATGGAATGCATCGTCACTTCACGGATGCAGGGTGTGTGCTGATGTTCGGCGGCGGGATGCGAAAGGGCTATGTCCACGGAAAGACGGCAGAGGAAAGACCCTGCAAACACATTGAGAAACGCGTGGTGATCGAGGACCTGCACGCCACACTGTATCGGGCCATGGGTATTTCTCCGAAACTCGCCTACGAGATCGAGAAACGCCCGTTCTATGTCACCCGCGACGGTCTAGGCCAGCCGGTCATGGATCTCTTTGGATAAGGGACTCCGCAGGATCTCAGGGGCGCCGTCTGCGGTCCGCGCCACTCCCCTCCAGGTCACAACGTGCACACCCCGGGCTTGATGAATCCTCCCGCAGGCCCTGAGGGTTCGTATCGGGTGGTGCTTCACCTCGACATGGACGCGTTCTATGCATCGGTGGAACAACGCGACAACCCCAAGCTGAGAGGCAAGCCCGTGATTGTGGGATCACCGCCTTCACAGAGGGGTGTGGTTTGCGCGGCCAGCTATGAAGCCCGCAAGTTTGGTGTACGCAGCGCGATGCCCAGTGCAACGGCTGGCAGACTCTGTCCTTCGGGTGTTTTTCTGCGTCCACGCATGGATGCCTATCGCGAGGAGTCGCGGCATATCATGAGCCTGGTGCGCGATCTTGCAGGCGATCGCATCCAGCAAGTGTCCGTCGATGAGGCCTATGTCGAACCACCCATCGAAGGTCGATTCAGCTCGCACGACCACGCGCTCCAGGCTGCGGAACCCCTCGCCCGAAGGATTCAAGCAAGCATCGCCGAACAGCGGGGGCTTACCGCCACGGTCGGCATTGCCTCAAACAAACTCCTCGCAAAGCTGGCCAGCGACTTTCAAAAACCCAGGGGCCTGACCTTGGTTCTGGAAAGCGGGAAGGAAGCCTTCCTGCGTCCGCTTCCAGTTCGTGCTCTTCATGGTGTTGGCCCAGCCACCGAAGGTCACTTGCACAGAGCCAACCTGCGTACGGTCGGGGATATCCAGGACACGCAGATGGATCTTCGTCCCTATGTCGGGTCCTGGGCGGAAGAGCTCAAAAGATTTGCACACGGACAGGATCACCGTCCGCTGGACCTGGGGGACGAGATAAAGAGCATCAGTTCCGAAACGACCTTTCTTCAGGACACCGATGATCGCCCCCGATTGAGAGCAGCACTTCGCGAGCAGGCAGCTGAGATTTCCGCCAAGTTGGCGCGATACGGGATCAAGGCGCGTACTGTTCAGGTAAAAGTGAGATACACCAACTTCACCACGTTGACGCGACAATGCTCGATGGAGGACACGGTGCAGAGCGCATCCGACATCTACCGCATCGGATGCTCCTTGCTCGGGCGCCATCAGCTGGTGAAGTCGCCCCTACGCCTGATCGGCCTCGGAGTTTCGGGCCTCACCGACCCCACCCAGGAACAGCTGATCCTGCCGCTTTAGCCTAGAAACGGGAATGGAGCGGCGTCGAGATGCGCAACAGCTTGGATGAGCACGGTTTGAGGAGAACCGAAGCGTATCCGCGAGGTGATACGGTGAGGTTCGAC
>VHDG01000894.1 GCA_016871475.1 Verrucomicrobiota bacterium | reverse complement strand
GGATTCGGCGGAGGTGGATTTGGTGGGGGCGGATTCGGTGGTGGATTCAACCGGGGTTATGGCGGCGGCGGCTTTAACCGGGGCTACGGCGGCGGATACGGCGCTTACCAGAATGGAGAAGCAGAGCTTGTGGATCCGAATGGTGTCAGCCCGCAAAGTCTCAATGGATTCGACCCCATGCAGGTCACTACGACCCCCGTGCAGGCCGCCAACGCCAACACCGCGGCTCGTGGATCCTTCCAAAATCGCCTTCAAACCATCGCCAATCGAGCCGGTGTTGGAGGTCAAAATGACATCGTGGTACTCGGACAAACCAAGATCATTGCGGACGAACGAACCAACTCCCTGCTCGTTTTTGCCAACAAGCAGGATCTCCAGAGCATCTCGAACATCATCGACAAAATCGACGTCGTCCTTGCCCAAGTGCTCATCGAGGCCCTGGTCATGGAAGTTTCACTGAGCGATGGGCTCGACTTCGGGGTGAGTGCCATCCAGCGGTCAAGGACTTTGGGCAGCGGCATTCTCGGGGCCGGAGGCATCAACAATGGCCAGGGAATTACCGATCCCACCCCCATTGGCAGCGGAACCAACGGACTGGGCAACCTGGGCGATGCGTTCAGCTACTTTGGCAAGTTTTCTGGCGGGTTTGATGTTGCCCTGAGGGCAGCCGCCACTGACAGCCGGGTGCAGGTGCTGTCGCGCCCGCGCATCCAGACCTCCCATGCTGTGCCAGCGAATCTGTTCGTGGGTGAAACCCGCCCCTACCCCACCGGCTCCGGGGGAGGCTTGTACGGCAGCTATAACTCCATCCAACAGCTCCAGATCGGTATCACCCTCTCTGTGCTCCCTCTCATCAACCCCGATGGCCTTGTCGTAATGGACATCCAGCAACGGGTTCAAAACAGAGGTGAAGACATCCGGATTGAAAGCGTGGGGTTGGTGCCATCGACGGTTGAACGTGAGGCCAGCGCCAAGGTGGCGGTACGTGACCGCGAGACGATCATGCTGGGCGGCTTCATCAGCACGGATAAGGGAAGAAACCGCAGTGGCGTGCCTCTCCTGAAGGACATCCCCCTGCTGGGAGCCTTGTTCCGAAGCAACCGCGATACTTCCAGCCGGCGGGAGCTGATTGTGATGATTCGACCCACGGTGCTGCCCACGCCTTCCGATGCCGCCGACCTTGCCATGGAAGAAAAAGCCAGATTGCCCGGTGTCAGCCTGGCGGAGGAGGAATTCGAACGGGCTGAGTTGAAACGATTGGAAGAGACCCGCAAGGAGCTCAAACGCCGCGAGAGTAAACGTCGCTGACGGTTTACCACTGGCAGTTTGACTTTTTCACCTCCAAGTCAACCTTAAATCAATGTCGGTGCAGGTCCGCCCTTGGTCGGGCGGTCACGAGAAAGGTGACATGCCAATCGAACACACCAGTAACTCGGGGCATGAACGGACTGGAACGGGTGCTCATCACCCAGCTTCCAGTGAAGAAACGATTCTGTCCCAAATCATTCAGATCGAGCGCAAATCTTTCCTCTTGTCGCTGAGGCAAAATGCCCGGGGCCGCTTCTTGAAGATCACTGAAGACGTCCGAGGCCGCAGGGATGCCATCATCGTTCCCGCCAGCGGGCTGGCTGACTTCAAGAGAGTGATGGATGCCATGATCGAGGCCGACCGCTCGGCCTTCTCTGATCACTCAGAATCCGGCTCTTGATCCTGCTGAGGCTTCGAATCCGCCGCTTTCTTGCGGGCCTTTCGAACCTTCACCTGGGGGGCATCGCCCCAAAGGCTGTCCAGGTCGTATCGCTGCCTGGAGTCCTTGTGCATGATGTGAACAATCACATCGAAGAGGTCCAACACGAGCCAGCCGGACGCCAGGTTGCCGTCACGGGTGCGAGACTCGATTCCATGTTCCCGTTTCAGTTTGAGCTC
>VHDG01000893.1 GCA_016871475.1 Verrucomicrobiota bacterium | reverse complement strand
CCCTCCACACGAGTCTCACCCCAAAACGCAGCCTCAGCAGCCTCGCCGTCAAACATCGGTACCTCTTCCCAGGATGCAATCGCGTTCATGGCTTAAAGGCCGTTCAGGTTCTGGGTCAGCTTTCGTTCGTAAAACCGACGTTCATCCGGCTCAAATAACCGCGCCATAATGACTCGGATCTGCTTCCCGTTGGTCCGATACACCGAAAAGATCCCAGTGCCCCCGATCGACATGCCGAGGTTGAAGAAACGAGCCTGCACCGCGAAACGGGGCGAATCTGGAAGCAGCCGGATGGCAAAAGGGTCTTCAAATGATTCCTCGACTTCTTTGAGGTTCAGGCTGCTGCCTACGGGGAACGCAGGGTTGTTCCAGTCAAACTCCATCGAAGGTCTGTTGTTTGTATGTCCATAGCCAATGCAATGTAAATACATTGTATTTACGCCCAGCTCTCGAGGGCGTCAATACCTGATTTTTGGAGGACACGAGCATTGACTTCACCGCAAGGAATGGATGTTTATCACTCGCATGGAATGGGTTACGCAACCGGAAATCTGGATCAGCCTGATTACCCTGACGGTTCTAGAGATCGTTCTGGGCATAGACAACATCATTTTCATCTCGATTCTGAGCGGGAAGCTCCCGGCGGAGCAGCAGAAGAAAGCGCGTCAGATCGGGTTGGCCCTCGCAATGATCACACGGGTGCTCCTGCTCTGTGGCCTGGCCTGGATCGTGAAGCTGGAAAAGCCCTTCTGGGAGCATGCGTTCGGCTCGTTCAAGGTGTCGATCTCAGGTCGCGACCTGATACTGATCCTCGGTGGACTCTTCCTGCTGGCGAAGAGCACCTACGAGATCCACGAGAAACTGGAAGGGGCCGACGGAAGTAAAACCTCCGCCATGGCCGTATCCTTCAACTCGGTCATCTTCCAAATTCTCCTGCTGGATATCGTCTTCTCGCTGGATTCAGTCATCACAGCAGTGGGGATGGTGAAAGAGATCTGGATCATGATCACAGCCGTCATCATCGCAGTGATTGTGATGCTGGTGTTCGTCAATCAGATCAGCGATTTCGTGGATAAACATCCCTCGATCAAAATGCTCGCGCTCAGCTTCCTGATCATGATCGGCGCGCTGCTTGTAGCGGAGGGCTTCCACCAACATATCCCCAAGGGGTATGTGTATTTCGCGATGGCATTCTCCGTCGGGGTCGAGATGTTAAACATCCGAATGCGGAAGAAATCTGCGACGGTCCAGCTGCATCAGCCATATCGGTAAGGCTTGCTCATACGAAATGCATCTGGAAGGTGGCGCACTTCCCAGACCTGGTCTGACTTGATCAACACTTCAACAATGTCAAAACGGAATGGCACACGGGGACGGCCGATGACGCGCAGGTAGTCCAGTGCCGCCCTGGTCAGCCGCAACCGCTTCCGACGGTTCACCGCTGCCGCAGGTCTCAGCAACCCTCCGACCTCGCGGGTTTTCACCTCCACAAAAACAAGAAGCCCGCAGAACTCGAACACCAGGTCGAGCTCCCCTCTTCGCCATCGGTGATTTGCGGCCAGGAACTGGAATCCAAGGTTCTCGAGATGGTGTCGGGCAGCTTCTTCACCGAGACGTCCGCGCCGCAAGTGTTCGGGCTCGCTCGATGGAGCCCGCGACGCGCCGAAGCGCCCCCCAAAAAACCGGACGAATGACCTCCAGGACATGGATCGAGGATTAAGGATTGGACCGGGGGCAAGGAAGTCAAAAGACGGGGGAGATGCACCCCTGGACAACGGGCCTGGAAAAGAAAACTGGCGGTTTGTTTCCAAACCGCCAGGCTACAACCCAATTTTGCAGGACGCTAAGCGTTACTCTCAGCGCTGTTTGGTAGGAGGTAGATGGGACTTTGTGCCAGAACTATGATAGCGCCGGCGGATAGGGAATGCCG
>VHDG01000892.1 GCA_016871475.1 Verrucomicrobiota bacterium | reverse complement strand
GAGCGCGGACGTCTGCGGACCTTTCTTCTGCGGGCGTTGCGTCGGTTCCTTGTGGACCAGTACCGCCGCGATTCTCGTCAAAAGCGTGGAGGCGATGTCATACACGTTCCAATTCATATCACAGACGGTGAGTCGAAATATGTGACGGAGCCCATTGATCAACACGATCCGGAAACCCTGTTTAATCGCGCCTGGGCACAATCCCTTCTCATGAATGCGCAGGTTGAGCTTCGAAAGCTCTATGAGGCCGCAGGCAAGACCGATCAACTGACAGCGATCGAACCATTCCTGGATGGCCAGGTGCCCGAGGTGACATATCGCGAGCTTGCCCTCCGCCTCAACACGACAGAAACCGCCTTGGGACTTCTGATCTATCGGGCCCGGAAAAAGTTTCGCTCCCTGATCGAGAGTGAGATTCGTCGCACCGCCTCTGATCCCGCCGAAACCGCTGAAGAGCTGCTTTGGTTCCGAACCTTGCTTGGGCAATAGACATTTCCATCTCAAAGGCGATGGAATCATTGACCTCGGGGAAGGCTGTGGTTAAGGGCGCGGGATTGAGTTTTCCAACTGGGGTACAGGTTCGCTCCCCTCGTAGAACTCGATCTGCTCGTAGCCCTGAGTCTTGAGGAAAAAGATGATTTGTGCCCTCGCTCGCTCCATCGCTTCCTTTTGAATCCCGCGCTCCCCAGCAGCGACTCTGAGCTGATCCAAGGCCTGCCTCCTTGCGTTCTGTTCCAACTGGGTATCCGTGGGACGCCAGAAAGCGGTCTTGTGCTCCCAGATCTCCGTCTTCTTTTCATCCAGGTAACAATCGGTGATTCGCGCCGGCGGCAGGCGCATCCAGGCCTTTTTTCCGGTCAAACGGATGTCGTCCGGGCCCAGCCTTTGGAGATCGACCCCCGCTTTGACGACACCATGAGCCAGCAGGATGATCCGGTCGCGTCCGAGCACGGAAGGTTCTGCTTCGAGTTTAACAACCTTCTCCAGCACATATTTCACGGTGACCCATTCGCTCAAGGGTTGGATCTGCGCGATGATGCTGGAGGTTGAGGCGATTCGTTCTTTGGAGCGGATGAGTCGGTAGGCTGAGTAGAAGCCCAGGGTTGCAGCCAGGGTGACGGCGAGTATCACCGCCATCGCGATGAGGGCTGGAGTCGTTGATGAACGCTGAAACCAGGGCATAGGGGCGGATTCCAGTTGGCAGATCAGCTGGTCTTTCCAAACCGTCCCATCTCAACGGGGCAGCTCGGGCGAGCCTCGTCAGGCTGGCTGAGCACTGGAGAAGAGACTGGCTTGAAGGATATCAGCCAATCCGAGTGAAATTGGAAAATGCCTTACTTGACGGTATTCACGAGAGGCGCGAGGCCTTGAATCCGTACTTCGAGGCGGTCACCACTCTCAATCGGGCCCACACCGCTCGGGGTACCCGTGAGAATCACATCGCCGGGCAGGAGCGTCATGTTGGTGGAGATGAAGCTCACGGCGTGGAAGCAGTTGAAGATCAACTGGCTTGTGTTGGAGTTCTGACGGAGCTGGCCGTTCTGGAAAAGCTGGATGGTCAGGTCATGCGGGTCGATCTTCGTCTCCACATAAGGCCCGAGAGGGGTGAACGTGTCGAATGACTTTGCCCGTGCCCACTGGCTTTCGGCGTTTTGGATGGTGCGGTCGCTGATGTCCTGGGCGGAGGTGTAGCCGAAGATGTAGCGTGCTGCAGCCGCAGGGGTGACGTTGCGAACGCGACGTCCGATGACCACTGCCAGCTCGGCTTCGAAATCGACGCGGTGATTGGCGAAGGGGATCTCGATCTTGGCGCCATCAGGGATGAGCGAGGTGGGTGCCTTCAGCCAGAACAGGGGTTCCTTGGGCAGCGGTTTGCCGGACTCGCGCGCATGGTCGGCATAGTTGAGGCCCACCGCGATAACTTTTGATGGGTT
>VHDG01000891.1 GCA_016871475.1 Verrucomicrobiota bacterium | reverse complement strand
GGAGCGCTCTATTTCCTGACGGGCGGTCGGGGTACCCAGGCAGGCCTGTATCGAGTCAGCTACCACGGAACGGAGTCCGTCAGCCCCGTAGAACCCGCCGAAACTGACAAGTCAGCCATCGCCGCCAGAACGGTGAGGAGAAATCTCGAAGCCTGGCACGGGAAGACCGGGGACGGAGCGGTTGAAAAAATCTGGCCTCACCTGGGCCACTCAGATCGATGGATTCGGTATGCGGCGCGCATCGCGCTGGAATCCCAGCCCGTTGCAACGTGGCAGGGACGCGCCGCACAAGAACCCAACTCATTGACCGGGCTCCATGCCTGGCTGGCCATGGCGCGTGTCGGCGGGAAGGAACGTCAGCCGGACGTGCTCAAAGGACTCGCCCGATGGCCATTGGACTCACTGAGCGAGGAGGAAAAACTCCTGAAGCTGCGAGTGGTCCAAGTCAGTCTGGCGAGACATGGACTTCCCTCGGCCGATGTCGCCGCGATGGCTGTTGAAAAGCTTTCCCGACAATTCCCATCAACCAGCTGGGCCTTGAACCGGGAGTTGGCCGAGCTGCTGACGGCCTTGAACGCACCGGGAGTCGGAACACGAATGTTGGATCTCCTTCAGAAAGCCCCCACTCAACAGGAGAAGATGCACCTTCTTGCCTGCCTCAGCCGGCTGAAAGAAGGCTGGAACGCGGCGGATCGAGGTCGCTTCCTCGCACTCCTCCGGGCTACCTCCACCTCCTCCGAACCCCCACAGTTCCCCGCCGACTTCCAGCAGTGGTTCTCAGATGTGGGATCGAAGCCTGTGAATGGAGCGAGCTTTCCTAGGTTCCTGAAGCGGATGCGCGATGCGGCTTCGGCACGGATGAGTGCGGAGGAGAGGGAACAGTTCGCGGATCTTCTACGCGACGCAGAAGCACCCAAGAAAGCCTCCGCTCCTCGCGCCTTCGTAAAAAAGTGGGCAGCCGGAGACATCTCCAATGACCTGGCGGCGTCGCTCCGTGGACGCAACTTCGCCAAAGGCAAAGCCGCCTACGAGGCAGCACAATGCCTTGCCTGCCATAAACTCGGCAGCGCCGGTGGAGCCACCGGACCCGACCTGACAGGTCTTGCGAGCCGGTTCTCGAGAACCGACATTCTTTCGAGCATCCTGGAGCCCAGCAAAGTCGTGAGCGAACAATACGCAAGCACCGTGTTCGGGGTGAAAGATGGGGATGATGTGACCGGAAGGCTGCTGGAGGAAACGGCTGATCGAGTGACCATCCTGACCTCGCCCCTCACCGGCGGAACCACCCAGCTCAAAAAGTCAGACATCACCAGCCGAAAGGCGTCCGCGCTTTCGTCGATGCCCGAGGGATTGGTCGATACCCTGACACGCGATGAGATCCTGGACCTGATGGCGTTCCTGGAGTCCGGAGGCGACGCCACCCATCAGGCATTTAAGAAGTAGCTACACACTTCTTCGGGCACATCGCAGATTTTCCCAGTGCCACCGCCCTCCCTAATTGTAATCGCAATCGCAGTCGTAATCGGCTGCTTGTCCTCCATGCCAGGGATTCCGTCGCACAGCCGGCCCCTCGGGCTGGGTCTGGCTTTTTAGGGTCGGAGGGCGGTTCATGCGTCCTCGATCACGATTACGAGGGGGGAGGGACGGACGAGATGCACCCCATCCTCCCTCCCTCCCCACCCCAAGATTGACGTCCCTGGGTGGGGGTGCGATGAATTCGCGGCCTGCATGCTGCAAAGTCAGACCATTACGCAGAGAAGCGCTTCCAACCTCGCACTGGCTTTCGTGCTTCTGCCACGACGAAAGCGGGACGGCATGTGCGCTCTCTACGCCCTCTGCCGAGAGGTGGATGATGTCGCAGACGAGGATAGCCGCCCGGTGGATGAGAGGCGGCGGATGCTGGCCCAGTGGCGCGAAGATGTTGCACGCGCGTGT
>VHDG01000890.1 GCA_016871475.1 Verrucomicrobiota bacterium | reverse complement strand
ACCAGTTTGCCTTCCAGTGGCAGCTCCGAACCGGAGACTTTGATGTCAAAGTGCGTGTTCAGTCATTGAGCGACGCGTTGGATGCATGGGCAAAGGCCGGATTGATGGCACGAGCCACGCTGGCCTCCAACAGCGCTTATGCGATGACGGTATCAAGCCCTGGTGTCCAGGGATCCTACTTCGGATTCCGGACGTTGTCGGGTGGGCCATCGAGTGCATCCGGAACTTTTCCAAACATCGGCCCGAACGTCTGGCTGCGTTTGCAGCGCAACGGGAACCGGTTTTCGGGCTTTGCCGGTTTTGACGGAAGCTCATGGTCGCCTCTGGGATCAACCACAGTTGGGCTGCCTACCACGGTTTACCTTGGAATGGCCACCGCAAGCCGGATCACAAATCAGGTCGTGACAGCCCAGTTTCGTGAGTGGGCCGATGTGGAGTCGGTGAGCCAGCCGGAGGTCTTTGCGCAGGTGGAACCCCCGGGACCCTCCAGTCGCACCGGTCCGATCAGCATCACGGAGATCATGTTTCAAAACACGCTGCGGCCCGATCTTACGAACAGCCTCGAGTACCTGGAGATATATAATTCGAATCCGTACTTCGAGGATCTCAGCGGTTACCGGCTTCGAGGTGACATCAACTATGATTTCCCTCAGGGGAGCGTGATGCCGGCTGGCGCCTATTGGGTGATCGCCCGGGACCCGCAAGCCGTCAGGACGGTTTACGGGCTTGGCACCGTTCTGGGACCTTTCACCGGGTCTTTAAGGTCCAGCGGAGTGGTTCGCTTGGAGGACAAGCTGAAGGCGGTGATGTTGGAGGTGCCTTATCTCAATCGTGCTCCCTGGCCCGTGGCAGCCGATGGCTCAGGACACTCGCTGGTGCTTTCGAAGCCTTCCTATGGGGAACGACTTGCTGAGGCCTGGGGTATCAGTGATGTGAAAGGTGGATCGCCCGGACGGTTTGATGCGCCCGGCGTCGAGCCCCAACGCGGAGTGGTGATCAACGAGTTTCTCGCGAACAGCGACGCCCTGCGTGAGGACTTTGTTGAGCTCTACAATCGCCGTTCGCATCCAGTGGATGTCTCGGGTGCCTGGCTTTCGGATTCTCTGACGACCAACTTTTTCCGGATTCCCGACGGAACGATTCTGGCACCAGGCGGGTTCGTCTCCTTCACCCAGAGCCAGCTGGGTTTCGGTCTGAGCGCCGGGGGCGAGGCCATCTATTTCCAGAACCGTTCCCGCACGCGCGTGCTTGATGCCATTCGTTTCGATGCTCAGCGGCCTGATTTGTCCTCCGGCCGATTCCCGGACGGCGCGTCGGAGTTCCATCCCCTGAAATCCACGACCCCTGGAGCCCGGAATGCGGCCTTGCTGATCCATGATATTGCGATCAACGAGATCATGTACAAGCCCATCACGGGCGATGACGACGATGGATATGTGGAACTGCACAACCACGGGACGCTGCCGGTGAACATGAGCGGGTGGCGTTTTGTGAGTGGCATTGGTTATGAGTTTCCGGCGGGGACGGTTCTGGAGGCCGGCGGCTATCTGGTGGTCGCTCGCAATCGAACGAACCTGCTTGCGCGGTACCCGGGGGTCCTTACGGCCCAGAACACCTACGGCAATTACGCCGGCAGACCCACACGAGATCTGAGGCGGATTGCGCTGGCGATGAGGCTCACCCAGATCGCCACCAACACCTCCGGGGTCGTGAGCACCAACCACACCTATCCAATTGTGGATGAGGTGACGTCTGGTCGTGGAGGACGATGGGGGCAATGGGCCAATGGTGATGGGAGCAGCCTGGAGTTGCGCGATCCGAAATCGAACAAGCGGCTGGCCTACAATTGGGGGGACAGCGACGAAACACGGAAAGCGCCCTGGACCTTGATCGAAGCGACAGGATTGGTGGACAACGGTGCCCCCCAGGATGGCACGG
>VHDG01000889.1 GCA_016871475.1 Verrucomicrobiota bacterium | reverse complement strand
ACTGCACCCGGTTTTCTGCCTCGTTACATGCGCAACGTCGACCCTGAGTCCGGGGAAGCAAATGCGGCGTTGAAACCTATGTCTTTTCCGAAGGCAGCCTCGGAGGACAGGATCATAGGACGTCTCCTGGATCTGAAGGGCCAACCTGTCGTCGGCGCCATCGTGGAGGTCGAAGGGGTCCGCCATGGCCGTTACTCTTACACCTCAGCCCAGGGAAACTGCGATACGGTGGCGGCCACCGATGACAACGGTGTGTTCCAGCTCACCTGCAAGAGCCACCTGCAAGCGGTGCTTGTGACGTTCAAGCCGCGCAGGCTCGCCCGCTCAAAAATGTGGCTCGATCGAGGCAAGGCCTACATGGTGAGTGTGAAGTCCGGCGTCACCGTGGAAGGACGCCTGATGTTCCAGAACAAACCGGTATCGGAAGTCAGCGTGAGCATGTCCACCGAATCACGATCCCTGGAGACCCACCTGGCCGGGATGGAAGCAGGGACCGACGAGGAGGGGAGATTCCGACTCACACAGATCCCTCCCGGGGGGCGATTCTTTGTTTACCCCATGCTGAAGGACACGGGTTCTTTGGGAGCGAACATGCGTCCGCTCCTCGTGGAAACGAAGGAGGATGGAAGCACAGTCGCGCTGGGCGACTTGAAGCTTGAACCAGGACTCACGATCAAGGGCCGAGTGGTGCTGAGTGATGGAAAAGACCTGCCCGACCGCACACGACTGCGCGTCAGTCCGGAACTCAGCTTCGAGTCTGCTCAGGTGTTGGTTGACGACGACGGGGTGTTTGAGGTTGCCGGCCTGGCCCCGGGTCCTCTGAGCTTGGGCATCTCGATGGAGGGTTACCGGATGTCGGCCCGAAATCCATCGAAGGACTGGTATAACCCGGGCAGCTTGATCGGGACCTTAGATCGAAGCCTGGAAGACTTTCTGATCCATCTGGAGCCAGGCGGCCGCCAGGATCCGAATGAGATCGGAGCCCCGGACGGAGGCCACCCAAGGGCGCTCCCCCTGAGAAGCGCCAAGCCTTGAGGCCCTCCACCATGCCCACATCGTTTCTCATCCGTCCTGCAACCGCAGCAGATCTCCCATCCATCTCCCGGATCTACAACGATGCGGTGTTGAACACCACAGCGACCTACGACTACGAGCCCGAGCCGATCAGCCGACGGGCAAAATGGTTTGAGGAGCATCAGAGGGATCGAATGCCGGTGCTCGTCGCCGTGGACGGCCGGGAAGAGATTCTAGGCTGGGCATCATTGAGTCCTTTCCACAATCGACCTGGCTTTCAGTTCACCGCCGAGAACTCGCTCTACGTGGATGCCGCCCATCGCGGAAAAGGCTTAGGAGGGGCGCTTCTGCGGGATCTCCTGCCTCTCGGATGCAGCCGGGGTCTGAAGGTGGTGGTGGCGGGCATCGACGGGAGCAACGAGGTCAGCATCCGGCTGCATGAGAAGCAGGGTTTCACGGTGGCTGGGCGGTTGAAGAGGGCCGGGTATAAGTTTGGGCGATGGCTGGATCTGGTTTATATGCAAAAATTTCTGTGAAACGTTCCACGGCCATTCCTGTCTAATCCTCAGTCCGTTTCATCCGATAAAGTGTCTACTATGATGGGTTTTGTTTTTCGTCTGTTTACGGTGGTGTGTTTTGCTGCGGCCGTTGTACCGAGTTCCATTGGGGGTGTGATTTTCAATACCAATGCCACCTGGCGTGTTTTCAAGGGCACGCAGGAGGCCTCCACCCCCACGACCGCCTGGCGTGCCATCAATTTTGACGACAGAAGCTGGCCGGAACTCCGATCCTCGTTCTTCTACGGAGAAGCTCTCGACGGAACCGTCCTGGCGGACATGCAGGGGAACTACACCTCCCTCTTTCTGCGACGCAGCTTCGTCCTCACCGACGCAAGCCAGGTGACTGAACTGACGCTGACTTCCTTTAT
>VHDG01000888.1 GCA_016871475.1 Verrucomicrobiota bacterium | reverse complement strand
TGGCGAAGGTGATCATCGGAGGGCAGATGCTGTGCCTGCTGCTGACACTTCTCATCACTCCGGTGAGCTACGTGCTCTTTGATGATCTGGGAGCGCGGCTTCGCCGCAGACGCGCAGAGACAGAAACTCCATAAGAAACGCAAGCGTTTACATCTGATTTCATCGCGCACAAGATTTCTCATTGACCGGCAGTGGCGAATTATGACGTCATGATGCCTCACTTTCCTCGGAAATTTTTTTGGGATTTCGAATGGGCAAAGCATCGAGCAAGAGCGGACGTGCCGCGCGGTTTTCCACCAGCACAAGATACGACGCACACCACAACGTACTGGCAAAAACCTACGGTGGCATGGCGGATCTCCGCCGTGAGCTGGCGGAGTCGAAGTCGCGGGTGGCGGAGCGTGAAGAACTCCTCAGGCTGCTGAGCGGCTGCACTGATTCACAGCGCGCATGGCTGCTGCTGGAGGACTACTTCGAGAAGCTCTCCCTCTCCCGAAAGGACTTCGGCGGCCAGGATTGGTGGCCCCGCATCCTTGCAGCGAAGAATCGCGAACGGATTGAAGAAGTGGCGATGCTGTTCCTTCGGGCACAAAGATCCCTGCCCACCGAGCTCCAACCTTACGCGAACGCCGCCCGATTCGCTGAGATCGAACTGGCCGAACAGGAGAATCGGAACCTCACCCTGCTCGAGCACTGGATGTGCCCACCCGCCCCGGCGCATCTCGACTCTCCCCGGGCCAGCGTGCGGGTCACTTGCGAGCCACGTGCGCTGACGGATGAACCGTGTCTGCATTGCCTCGAAGTCCAGATCAGCGTGACCAGGCCCCGAACCGGCGAGAAGCTTCGCACCATTGGCGATCTGTTGGACCTTCAGACCCGGGCGGCACACGAGCAGGAGCTTTTCCCTCCCGCAGACTGGGACTTCATCCAGTGGGTCACGAAGCTTTACACCAAGGCGCAGGCCTCGGCGGAATCGATTCAATTGACCGGCATGGACCTGCTTCGGTGGTTGTGCCGATGGGGCACCCGCGAGCGCCTGGAGCTGAACGGAGGAGCGCTGAGCTTCGAGGGCCAGGTGCTTGAGCTGGTTCCGGAACTGGTCGGCCCCAAGACAGCCATGGTCTTCCAGCACCGGCTTTCGCTTCCTGGAGGTGTCTCACGGCCGTTCGCGGATGCACGCTTCTTCTCGGGTGATCCCTGTCTGGCCCTGGTCGACAAAACGATCTACGCGGTCCGCAACCCGCCCCCACCGGCACTCCTGGCTCATTGGGCCGAAACGCCGGCCCTTCCCGTCAGCAAGCTCAGCACCAGGATTCGTTCCCATCTCCGGCGCACCCAGTCGGGGGGCGCGACGAGCATCTGGGATTCCTTGTGCACGACGCATCCCGCGATGCCGCAGTTCACGTTTGAATTGGTCGAGGATACCGTGCGCATCCGCCTCCTTGCCCGAAGCGAACGCAACAAGTCCCTGTGGCACTGGAACGGCCAGGATTGGGAGCCGGATGCTCCACAGATCATCGAGTCCAGCGACAAGGCGGATGTGTTGGAGGACCCACGCCTCGACACCGCCGTACGCTGGCTGCAAGTCCTCGACTGCTTCACACCTGAACCCGGCGTCTGGGTCGGAGACGCGAACGAGAACTTCCTGGGAACCCTGTCGAACGCCTGGTCCTCCCGTCCACAAACCTGCGACTACCTTGCCAACCAGGCGTTCCAACGCCTGTTCATGACACCGAAGCAGCTGCGCCCCATGATCGTGGTCAAGGGCAGCGGCATCGACTGGTTCACGGTCTCCACCGAATGGGAACAGGAGGGCATGCGGCTCAGCCCCGCCGATCTCCAACGGCTTCAGACGGCCACATCGCGCTACGTCAAACTCCCGGATGCAGGCTGGGTGGAGCTCGACATGAAGGCGCTGTCCACCGCCCACGAAACCATGGCAGA
>VHDG01000887.1 GCA_016871475.1 Verrucomicrobiota bacterium | reverse complement strand
GCTGACCTGATCGATCCTGCAATCCTTCGGCCCGGGCGCATCGACCGGAAAATCCGTGTTCACCGTCCCAATCTTGCCGCAGCCAAGGAAATCTACCGGCTGTACCTCACCGAGAGCCTTCCTCTGGCTGAGTCCAGGGACGATCTGGTCGAGGCCGTCGTCCATGCCCACTATGATCACGCGGAGGCCAATCGATTCCTGGAGGTGACCTATCGGAGCGGACGCCGGGACTATCTCTACCGGGGCGACCTGGCGAGCGGCGCCATCATCGCCGCGGTGGTTGAGCGGGCGAAGGAGTACGCCATCAAGCGATCCATTGAGTCTGCCGAAGAATCGCCGATAACCCGGGAGGACCTGTTAAGGGCCCTGAGTCACGAATACCGGGAGAACGAGTTGTTCCCTCCAAGTGACATCACGGAGGATTGGTTGAAGTTGACGGATTTTGAACCGGGCAACGTTGTGCGGCTTGCGCCTTGTCGGCATGTGGAAACAGGGGCCGCCGGCGAAGCCACAGCCATATAAGTTGTCGTGGAAATCCAGTTTGGAACTGAAACAGAGATCGGCATCACGCGCGATCAACCCGAGGGCCTGGACGTGGTCGCCGAGTCCATCGCGCTCGTCCGAAGCGCCACGGCGCCGGGGGTGCGTCACTGTTGGGACTACAGCCTTGAGAACCCGCATCGCGACATGCGGGGGTTCACCGTGGAGGAACTCCGGCAGGATACGGATGAATCCAACTATTTTGCCCTGGATGCCCAGCGCGCCCTGACGTTCCACGAGATCAAGAGCGATCTTGTCCTGAGAAATGGGGCCCGGTTTTACAACGATCATGCGCATCCCGAGTACTGCACGCCGGAATGCAGCACCCTGCTGGAGATCCTCCAGCAGGATTTTGCGGGTGACACCCTGCTCGGTGCCTGCGCCCGGTCTGTCAACCAAAGCACCGAAAACCCGCTCCGCCTTTACAAGAACAACACGGACTTCCTGGGGCACAGCTACGGTTGCCATGAAAACTACCTGATGCCCCGACGCCTGGCCTGGGAAACCCTGAGCCAGGGGATGGTGGCATTGTTTGTCACCCGGCAGATCCTTTGTGGCAGCGGGAAGTTCGGGTGGGAGGAGGAGGATCGATTCCTGCGGCCCGGGTTTCAGATTTCACAACGAAGCGACTTCTTCACCGAGATGCAGCGCCGTCCCCTCATCAACACCCGCGATGAACCCCATGCCAACGCGGACGCTTATCGCCGTTTCCACGTCATCATTGGCGATGCCAACATGTCGCTTTACTCCGGCTACCTGAAGATCGGGACAACGGCGTTGGTGTTACAGGCGATGTTGAATGGAGCCCCTTTGGATCGGATTCCGAAGGTGGAGGACCCCCTCGGCACGCTCAAGAAAATCTCCCGGGACACGTCGTGGAAGTGGGAGTGTCACCTCGTCGACGGCCGCCTCACAACCGGGGTGGAGATCCAGCGGCAGTATCTCCAGTTGGTGAAGGAGTTTTGTCGTGATGAATCAACGGATTGGCTGCGGGTCGTGACGGATTGGGAGCAGGCGCTGAACGATCTGGAGCGCGATCCACTCCTGCTGGCTGACCGGCTCGACTGGGCGGCCAAATACCGGCTGATTGAGCAGTTTCGCGAGGCGGAAGGCCTGTCGCCGGAGGATCCCTGGCTGCAAAGTCTCGACCTCTCCTATCACCTGCTCGATCGCCAGCAGGGCTTGTTCTACGGGCTATTGGATCAGGGCTCATTTCGACTCCCTTACGCATTGGACGAGATCTGTCATGGGCGGCTCACACCTCCGATGAGCACGAGAGCGGCAGTGCGCGGGTATTGCATCGAGCGTTTCGGAGTTGCCGTGGACTTGACCCAATGGGATCATGTGACGCTTCGGTCAGGAGAAAAAAGGATCGAGCTTGATCTCAGAAACCTGTTCGATCCA
>VHDG01000886.1 GCA_016871475.1 Verrucomicrobiota bacterium | reverse complement strand
GTTAATTTTTCGATGGGGCCGGATGGCGCGTTGTACATCGCCGACTTCTATCGGTTGTGGGTTGAGCATCCGAACTTTGTTCCGGAGGGGCAGCGGGGCGAGCAGCAGTGGCAGGAAGGATCTCAGCACGGGCGGATCTGGCGGGTGCGTCGCTCCGGTGCGCCAGTAAGCCGCGCGCCGGCTCTACTGGATTCTGCCGATCTCGCAGAATGGGTGAAGGGACTCGGGCACGCGAACGGGTGGGTGCGGGATGCATCGCAACAATGGCTGGTGAACAGGAAGGACTATTCAGTCCACCCGCTGCTCAAGGAGGAGGCTCGCAAGAGCACCCGGGCAGAGACACGCGTCCTGGCTCTTCACACACTGCAAATCTTGAATGGCCTTGATGAGACGAATCTTCTGGTTGCGTTGAGCGACCCACATCCGCGGGTAAGGGAGACAGCCATTCAGCTGGGCTTGCCACGGTTGGAGGGCTCGGAGTTTCTGGCCCGTCGCGTTCTTGCACTTGTGGGAGACCGGGATGAACGCGTGCGGATGTGGGTGGCATTGGCTGCGGCGAGGGCGACGGAGAATCCGAGGCTGGAAGCGTTGGGGCGACTGGGGAGGGATTCAGGCACGGATGGCCTGATCGGGCTGGCCGTGCGTGCGGCCAGTTCAAGCCGCCCCTGGCCGGTCTTGGAACAACTCCTCTGGATGGAGTCGAGCGCCCTGGAGCCGACCGCGCTTCGCCTGGACTTCCTGGAGGGATTGGCGAGGGATGTGGGAGCAGTGGGGCCGGAGCTGGATCGACAGTCACTTGTCAGAACTCTCGGCAACATTCCCAAGGCCAGGTTGGGATCCAGGCAGGTCGCCCTCGCGGCGGGACTGATTCATGGATGGCAGGGGTCTGAAGTGGAGTTTGATTCCGCAACGTTTCGAAGCTTTACCGAAGGGCCGGAGAGCGCTGCTCTCAGGGAGGAGCTGGTTGCAATCGCGAGAAGGGAACTGTCTGCGGGGGGAATTCGTGGGTTGGGTGCATCGGTCCGGGTGATGGACCTGCTCGGACCTTCCACGGGGGATTCCCTGCTTCTGGAATTGTTTCGTGGGGAACTGCCCGCGGCGGTTCAGCAGGCCGCGGCCGGTGCGTGGGGGGGGCGGCCACGGGGTGCAGCTTGGCAGAAGGTTTTCGATCGATGGGCTGATCATGGACTGCCGGCGCGTCGCATGCTCGCCTCACAGGTGGCCGGCGCTCAGGAGGCTCTGTCTCCCGCCGCAGAAGCTCTCTCGAAGGGACGTCTAGGCCCGGGCGACCTGGGAGCGACTGCTCTGGCTGCATTGAGGCGGCGTTCGGATCCGCAGGTGGTGGAATGGCTGAGCAAGGTGCCTGGACTGGATCGACCCGAGAGCCGGACGACAGTCCTTGAACAGTACAAACCGGCGTTGTCGCTGGTGGGTGACCCTCGACAGGGAAAACCTCATTTCTCGAAGTTGTGTGCATCATGTCATCAGCTGGGTGGGGAGGGGATCCCTGTCGGGCCTGATCTAAAAGCCACCGCAGGCCGTACTCCCGCAATCCTGCTTTCGGACATTTTGGATCCCAATGCGCAGGTCTCAGCAGACTATGTGGCCTACGAGGTCGCGCTCAACGGAGGGTCGGAATTGGCGGGATTGGTGATCGGGGAAGGAGCTGACGGGCTTACTCTTCGTCGCGCGGGGGTGCCGGATGAGTTGATTCCAAGAAAGGATCTTCGCTCGGTCAAGGCGTCGTCGAGGAGCCTGATGCCTGAGGGGCTTGAACAGGGGCTGAGTCATCAGCAGATGGCTGATCTCCTGGCGTTCATCCGGGATGTGAAGTGAGGGATCTGCCCGGGCTTGGGGCAAGAACACAGGGATTAAGATTTTGGTTTTTTGGTCGCTTACTGGATGGATGGGAAACCGCAGACTTACTGTCTTTCACGAACAACCTTGCGGA
>VHDG01000885.1 GCA_016871475.1 Verrucomicrobiota bacterium | reverse complement strand
GAGAACTTCATCACGTAAGTGTTGTTGCCGCCTCCACTTTGCTGGCTCATGACCAGCTCGGCGGCCGCGTCTTGTGCAGCGTCGAGGTTCGCGAGGGCAACCGAACTGATCGAGTAGCCCAGGATATCCCGCTGGGCCTTCAGCACACCTGTCGCGGCGTCCAATACAAAAAGCGTCGTGTGCGCAGGGGATTGCAACGGGTAGTTCACCGTGAAGACCACATCCAGCTTCCCGTCGCCATCGACATCCGCCGCCGAAATCGTGGAGGGCACGCCGATGTTGTTGCACACGTTGGTCCCCGCGGGATTCTGAGGTTGGAAGCTCCAGACCGGCGCTGACTTGCCCGTCCATGGGTAGCAGTAGATCACCGGACCGCCGCAGTTTGGCATGTTGGTTTGAGCCCCGATGTAGGTGCTCATGACCGCAGCGATGATTTCGAGTTTTCCGTCGTTGCCCACGGCATCGACGATGGCGGGATTCGATCGTCCGAGCCCTGGACTGTTGTCCCATCCGGGGAACACGGAGCCATCAGCGCGGAAGACAGAGGCGCCGTAGACAATCTCCTTCTGTCCGTCGTTGTTGAGATCGGCGACGGCGGGTGACTTGACGGTAAAGCTTTCGTTGATGACCGCTGGGAAGCCCTGACGGAGCAAGCGATCGATGACGACACGGACTTCATCCTGCAGGATGACCCCGCTTTGGTAAGTGGCTTTGAGTTCCACAAAGGTGTCACCTTCGGCAATCGCGCTTGTGGTCCAGGGGCCCAGGACGTTGGTGGAACCTGTGAGGGAGGTATGAAAGATCACGCTGGAGCCCGTGGGTTTGCGCCAGGCGAGTGTGTATTTGACGAGGGGATCAGGAACCCACGCTCCGGAGCTCATCCGAAGGAGGGAGGAGGGGACGTTTCCGAGGATGGAAAGACTGGGGACGCGGATGAGGGCGTCATTGGTGGGGGAGCTGATGTAGGCGGAGCGGAAGGCGATTTCATTCCGGTCTTCGCTGAGCACCCCGACGTTATTGCTGGTGACGACACGCAGCGTGTAGGTGCCGTTTGCGAGGCTGATCTGATGAAGGTTGCTCCAGAGGACCCCGCCCACAGGTACGGGAGATGTGCCGCCGCCCAGGGCTGAAAAATCGGATGGCGCGGGATCTATTCCTGGAGCGATGTCGACACGATAGCCGACAAACCCCGAGCCGCCTGCTTCGCCGAGAACGTTGACTGGAGCGCTGCCGGTGCCGGCGACGAGTGTGGTGCAATTGGCAGGGCTGGAGACGGACGCGATCGGCGGGGGTGCTCCGGGAGCGACGGCGAGGGGAGCATCGATGCGACCATAGCCGTGAGTGGAGTCAAAGCCGTTGGCCCCGGCTTGTCCCAGCGGAAGCACGGATTTCCGAATTCTCTGCTTCACCTCTTCGGCGTTCCATGTGGGATGAACTTGCCAGATGAGTGCTCCGAGGGCGGACACATGCGGTGCGGCCATCGAAGTCCCAGCCAGGTAGAGGTAGCTGCCACATCCGCCCGGCACCACGCTTCCGCTTGAGAGAAGGGAACCCGGCGAGAGGGTGGAGAGGATGTCATTGGGAGGACCGAAACTGTCGCCTCCCGGCGCCACGACATCTGTTTTGACGCCGTAATTGGAATAGTAGGCGAGGACATCGAAAGGCTCGACAGCGCCCACGGCCATGGAGTTCTCGGAGTTCGCAGGGAAGTTGGAGCATGTTTGAAGGGCTTCATTCCCGGCGGCGGAGACCACCAGAGCCCCCAGGGAGCGGGCATAATCGATGACCGCATCCCCCCAGGCGCTCCTGAACGATCCTCCCCAGCTGTTGTTGATCACCCGCGCACCGTTCTCCGCGGCGTAGGTCACCGCGCTTAACAGCCCGAGCAGGGTGCCGGATCCGTTGTCGTCCAACCCACGGAGCGCCATGATGTTTGAACCATAGGCCAGACCCACGACGCCT
>VHDG01000884.1 GCA_016871475.1 Verrucomicrobiota bacterium | reverse complement strand
CCGCCCTGGGATCCGACGTCGCCTTCCAGGACTACAGAAAACATCTCATGACGGTGATCTCCACCGCGGAAGCCGCTTACTGGAATCTTTATCTCGCCCAGGAGCAGATGCGGTTTTTCCGTGATTCCGTCGCGTTGGCCGAAACACTCGCCAGCGATGCAAAGACGCGGGAGAAAGCTGGCCTGGGCTCGGAGCTGGATACCCTCCAAGCGGAAGCCGGCCTCGAACTGCGTCGTTCCAAACTGAATGAGGCGCGCCAGCGCTTTCATGAATCGCTCGCTCAAGCACGAAACCTGGCGGGGGTCTCTGGAGAATCGACCGACAGCATCGAACTGCTCGATACACCCAGGGCTGGGACGGTAAGCACCACTTTCCAGGAAGCGGGTGCCGGGGCGTTGTCGCGCAACCCGGATTACCTCTCCCAGGTCGCAAAACTGGCCCAGGAAGACATCCGGATTGCCTACGCGAAAAACCAACGTCTCCCCCAGCTCGATCTAAAGGCGAGCTATGGGTTGAACGGGCTCGGGCTGACCCCGGGCCAATCAACGGACGAAGCATTGACAGGCAGTTTTGCATCCTGGACGGCCGGGGCTGAGATGCGTGTGCCGGTCGGCGGTGGAAAACGTTCACGCAACGAGCTTCAGGCCGCCCGGCTCCGGAAACAGGAGGCGCTCATCGGACTCCAGGAAGTGGAAACCCAGATCCTCAACGCCCTGGAAAGCTCCATTCGAAAAATTGCCAGCACTGAGAGCTCCGCGAACGCCTACCGCAAAGTCGTCCAGTTCAATGAGGACTTGCTCAAGAGTCAGATGACGCGGGTGGAGGTTGGAAAGGTGGAAAGCCGGAAGATTCTCGAAGTGGAGGCAGACCTCTTCGAATCCCGCAACGCCGTCATCGAAGCGCTCGTCCAACATGAACGCGCGCGTCTGGAGCTGGGATTCGTGGAGGGGGCCCTGCTCGGCCAGCGCAACCTCGACCTCCCTCAAGCCTACGTTCAGGAAAGAACACGTCTCATGATCCGACAGGCGGCGGGCTCGGAGGAACGTTTCAAAGCAATCTTTGAGGACCTGAAGAAGGAGTATCAACGCACCCAACCGCCAAACAATCAGTCCCCAGCTCCATGAACCTTTCTCCAGCTCTCAGATCCTCCCTCCTGGGCGGCAACGCCTCGGGCCTCTTCATCCAGGCATTGGGCATCGCACTCCTTGCCCTGTCGGCAGCCGCTCAGCAGAGCTCCCTGTCGGGAGTCACGGAACCGTTTGTCGATGTGACCCTCAGCGCACCTGTTCCCGGCATCATCGGGGCGCGCAAGGTGAAGGAGGGCGACTTCGTCCAGCCGGGTGCTGTTCTCTTCGAACTCGACCAGCGCTACGAGGAACTCGAGGCCGCACGGCGCAAGCTTGTGGTCGATGAGCGTCAGCGCGATTTCCAAGGCACGGAGACGCTCTTCAAGTCCACCAAGAGCGTCAGCAAGGATGATCGCGACAAGAAGGAGGCCGAGTACAAGATCGCGTTCACCGAGCATGAGATGGCTCTCGAGCAGCTCCGGAAACGCCGGGTCACATCACCCGTTGCCGGCACCATTGTCGAGCTGCACCTGCACGAGGGCGAGGCCTGTCAGTCGTATCAACCGCTGGCGCGTCTTGTGGACACACGCCAGGCCTACCTGATCTGCAACGTTGAGTCCGGGGCCGCAAACCGGTTGAAGCAGGATCAAACCGTGGAGCTCGAGATCGACGGGGGTGAAGCCCCGGTGCGTGTGAAGGGGAAGATTCATTTCATCTCCCCCGTTGCCGACCCGGCAAGCGGGCTCATCAAGATCAAGGCCCTGTTCGAGAACCCCGAAGGCAGGGTCAAGCCAGGGTTGGCTGGACGCATCCTCTTGAACGCAGCGCGCTAAGGACCACCGCCATGCCAGCCGAACCCAAGCCTCGTGCGGAAGAACAAGTCCGGTGCCTCCAGGAAC
>VHDG01000883.1 GCA_016871475.1 Verrucomicrobiota bacterium | reverse complement strand
CAGGCCTGTGGCCATTCGGCTGGAGAGCCCGAAGATGGATTTCACCTGCGAACGATCTCGATTCCATCCGCTCACACTGAAAACGGATCGTTTTATTTTTTGCATGATTCCGTCGCCCTGCCGCGCATAGGCTACACCCATGCGCCTGTTTTGTAGCATTCCCGGGATGCTGATCAGCTTGCTTGGAGTTCTACTTCAAACGACTGCCCTCCCCTTGCAAGCCTTCGACCCCAGGCCGGACGCACTGGCAACCCCACCCCGACCCGATGCCGCGGATGCCTTCTTTCAATCAGGTGAAATCCCGCTCATCCAAATCCAGATCCCACCCGCCGGCATCGAAAAGCTGCGACGCAACGGACGCGAGGATGTGAAGGCCACAGTGAGAGACGGAGACACGGAGTATGCCGACGTCGCTGTCCATCTAAAGGGAGCAGCCGGAAGCTACAGAGGAATCGACGATCAACCTGCTCTAACCCTGAACTTTGATAAATACCGTGAGAAACAGCGATTCAGGGGTTTGGACAAGCTCCACCTCAATAACTCGGTTCAGGATCCGTCCTATCTCACAGAAATGATCTGCGGAGATCTGTTCATTGATGCCGGGGTGCCCGCAGCCAGAACAACTCACGCAATCGTGGAACTCAACGGTCGCAAGCTTGGGCTATACGTCCTCAAGGAAGGCTTCAACAAGATCCTGCTCAAACGATTCTTCAAAGATCCCCGGGGTGAACTCTTTGATGGAGGGTTCCTTCGGGACATCGATCAACCATTGGACAGGTTATCCGGCGAAGGCGAACTCGGGGAGAAAGCGATTCAGAGGTTGGCGAGAGCCTGCGAGATCTCCGACCGAAAAGAGCGGCTGGCAGCGATGGAACAAGTGCTGGATGTGGATCGGTTCTTGAGCTTTCTAGCCATTGAGGCGCTCACCTGGCACTGGGATGGCTACTTCATGAAACGGAACAACTATCGCCTGTACTGCGAGCCCACCTCGGGACGGTTGGTTTTCCTGCCGCACGGGATGGATCAGATGTTCTGGAGCCCGCGCGGATCCATCCAGCCTGGAGCGGAAGGGCTTGCCGCAATCAGCTCGTTGGAAATCCCGGAGCTCAAGTCCCGCTACCGGGCGCGAGCCGCCTGGATCTCGACAAATCTGTTCACCGCAGAACGCATTGGATCCCAGATCCGCAAGGTCAGCGAACGTATTCAAGCTCGAGTTCAGCCCCTGGACCCCGCTCATGCCCGGGAATTGGCTGGAGCCACGAGAGGTCTGCTCCGACAAGTCCAAGCCCGGGCAGAATTTGTGGAACAGACGCTGACCCGCGGCGGCCTGAAGCTGCTGGCACTGAAGCCGGGCGAGGAATCGCCTCTGAGAGATTGGAAGCCAAGATGTGACTCGGGCCAGGCTTCACTCATTCAGACCTCCGAGGCAGGAAAACCTGTGCTGAGCATCGAGGTCAACCAAGCGGAGTCAGGTCCGGACGGCAAGCTGGCCTGCCTGGCGTCTTTCAGGAAAACGATACTCCTCGCACCCGGCCAGTATGACTTCCTCGGCAGAATCAGAACCGATGGACTCGAAGCGGTTGAAACCTCCGCCCGTGGTCTGGGTGCAGGCCTCCGCCTGGCCGGTCAACGTCGAGCACTCGGGCTCACCGGCAACCAGGACTGGCAGGAGGTCCGATGCAGTTTCGAAATCACCTCGGATGAAGCAGGTGAGGTGGAGCTGATCTGCGACTTTCGAGCTGTCCGCGGCAAGGCCTCCTTCGACCTCGACTCCCTCAGGCTGCAACGAAAGGCATCGGCTCAGCCATGAGCGGCAACCCTCATTGGATATGGTTCGAGACGAAAGCCGCCAACGCTTCGTGGAACATGGCCATCGACGAGGCCATGCTGCGTTGCTCTCCACACCTCAACTTTCCGCTGCTCCGTTTCTATTCCTGGACCGAGAAGGCCGCCACCTTTGGCTATTT
>VHDG01000882.1 GCA_016871475.1 Verrucomicrobiota bacterium | reverse complement strand
CTGATGACCGGCATTCTGGCGACTGAAAAGGCCAACCCTCTCGTCGCAGGTCTGAAGGACGGCCTTCTGATGGCTCAGATCAAGGCGATCGTCGTCACACTGCTCCTCTCCGTGGTGGCCACGGCAGTGATTGGTTACATCGTGAAGGCGATCACCGGGCTCCGTCCGAGCGAGGAAGTTGAGACCAGCGGTCTGGATCTCGCCGAGCACGGTGAGGAAGGATATCACGGCTGATCGAGCCACGGCTCCTGCACTTGCAGCGCCGCGCCATCGGAAACGGACAGCGATCCGTTCCTGGCGCGGCGCTCTCTTTTTTCGCACAGCGTTTTTCATGGCGCCTCATTGATGCGGATTGCATTGTTGCCCCATGAATGTTGATCCGCTTCTTGATCTGAACCTGCCTGGCATCCGGAAAGTGAAAAGCGGGAAGGTTCGGGAGATGTTCGATTTGGGATCGGCATGGCTATTGGTGGCCACGGATCGAATCTCGGCCTTCGACTGCATCATGCCGAACGGGATACCCCGGAAAGGGGAAGTCCTGACCCAGATCTCTCATTTTTGGTTCGATCGTTTCTCGCACATTGTAGCTGACCATCGTCTTCACCGGGCGACGGACCCTCTGCCGGTTGCACTTCAACCTCACAAGTCTCTCCTCGAGGGCCGGAGCATGGTCGTCAAGAAGGCCAAGCCTCTCCCCATCGAGTGCGTGGTGCGGGGCTATCTCGCCGGTTCCGGGTGGAAGGAGTATCGCCAGTCCCGGTCGGTCTGCGGCATGGCGCTTCCTGGCGGCCTCCAGGAGTCGTCCGAACTTCCTGAGCCCATTTTTACACCTGCCACCAAGGCTGAGAATGGTCACGACGAGAACATCCCGTTCGAGGTTGCAGCCCAACTCGCCGGGGAACATCTGACCCATCAGGCCCGCGAGGCGAGCCTTGCCATCTACAAGGCTGCGAGAGCCTACGCCCGCGACCGGGGAATCATCATCGCGGACACGAAGTTCGAGTTCGGGGTATTCGAGGGAAAACTCATCTGGATCGATGAGGCCCTGACCTCGGATTCGAGTCGCTTCTGGCCGGCAGACCACTATGAGCCGGGACGCAGCCAGCCGAGCTTCGACAAACAGTTTGTCCGCGACTATCTCGAGACCCTGGATTGGAACAAGACTCCCCCCGCCCCTGCCCTACCCCCGGAGATCGTGTCGCGGACCCAGGCAAAATATCTCGAAGCCTACGAGCGCTTGACGGGACAGAGGCTCCCGGTTCATTAGGGCCAGCAGGCTGTTGCGATGAAGCACGGGCTAGGTTTCGAGATTGAACGAGGCTGTAATCCGGTCTAACACCACACGCGTGCGCGCTGAATCTCTTCGCTTTCTCAAGAAACTCCTGACCGTTCCCAGCCCGGTGGGACACGAAGCCCGTGGCCAACGTGTCTGGCTCGACTTTGCGAGCCGGTATGCAGACGACACCTTCACCGATGCCTACGGAAATGCCTGCGCCATCTTCAACAAGGGCGGATCACCTCGCATCATGCTTGCCGGTCACGCCGACGAGATCGGCATGGCGGTCAACTACATCGATGCGGAGGGCTATATCTACGTGAGAAGACTGGGTGGCGTGGACCCCGCCATCATGAAGGCACAAAGGGTCACGATACATTCCCGGAAAGGGCCTGTTTCCGGTGTGGTCGGAAATGTCGCGCCCCATCTCACGAAACTCGATGGCGAACGCAAGGCACCCAAGATGGATGAGTTGTTTATCGACATCGGAGTCAGCAGCCGCGAGGCGGCAGAAAAGCTGATCCGTGTAGGTGACCCCATCACTCTGGTGGACGACTTCGAAATCCTTCGGGGTGAGATCGCCGTCGCCCGAGCATTTGACAACCGGATCGGCACCTTTGCGGTAGCCGAGACGCTGCGACTCCTCAGCGAATCCCGGAAGAAGTCCGCTCCGGAGGTTTGTGCCGTCTCCAACGTC
>VHDG01000881.1 GCA_016871475.1 Verrucomicrobiota bacterium | reverse complement strand
GAGATTGACAGGCTATCATCATGGCTGGGAGTTCGGAGGTTCGGAGCCAGGCATCACCTTTGGACGGCATCTTGATGTGGGGCAGCGAGCAAGCTACATCGCTCTTCAATCACCCACTCCTGGCGCGGCGAACTCCGGACCCCGTGAGTCCCAGGTCATCATTTCGGAGATTCACTACCACCCGGCACCAGCAGTCGGCCCGGACTTCAACCGGGAGATTGTTGAAGTCGCGAACCTCTCGGATGCCGCTGTGGCACTGTTCGATCCGGCTGCAGGCACGAACGTATTCCGGCTTCGAGGAGATGTTGATTTCGAGTTTCCGACCGGGATTGTTCTCGCAGGGCGCGAACGAGTGGTCGTGGTGGGATTCGATCCAAGCAACGTCGCCCAAGCCGCGGCTTTCAGGGCTGAGTTTGGTGCCCCGCCCGGCCTTCGGATCTTCGGACCGTTCCGTGGGAACCTCTCCAACGACCGTGGACGCGTTCGTCTGCAAAGCCCGGCCCCGGTGAGCGCGCTTGTACCCCAAGCAGTGCACTACGTGGTGAGCGAAGTGGAGCATCACGCGGACCATCCATCGCTGACCACGGCAGATGGTTACGGAGCCTCGTTGCATCGCTCGTCGCTGACAGGGCCTGACAATGTTCCACCCCTCATGCGGGAAGGGTTACCGAGCCCAGGTTCACCCTCTGGATCCGAGCCTCCTCCAGATATTTTGCATCAGCCGGCGCAGGCTTATGTGCTGGAGGGAAGGCCTGCTCGACTTCAGCCCACCTTGGCTCCCCATGGGGCTCGGGTGCGCTATCAATGGACCCTGAATGGGGAGGTAGTGCCATGGGCACAAGGTCCGGTGCTCGAGCTTTCGAGCGTGCGTCTGACCGATGCAGGGGCCTATCAGTTGGTCATTGTCACTGAAGGAGGCAGCTCCTGGACACAACCGGCTTCATTAGTGGTACTCCTGCCTGCATTCTTTGTCGAGCAACCCCAAGGGCGTTCAGTGCTTGCAGGAACAAACATCACATTGCGCGCGCAGGCCATTGGCACAGGGGATTTCACCTACCAGTGGCGCAAGAACGGGGTCGCGCTGCCCGGACGCAATAGCGAAAGCTTGTCCCTCATCGGAGCCACCCCTGCGGACACGGGCGTTTATGATGTGCTGTTTACCGATGCGCGAGAAACCATCGTGAGCCAACCTGCGCCCGTCACGGTCTCGATACGACCCGCTTTTATCGTCCCTCCGCAGCCTCTGACGGTTGTGCAGGGGGACAATGCCGTGTTCTTCGCAACCGTCTCGGGTACGCCACCGTTGACATTTCGGTGGAATCGGAGCGGGAGGTTGGTGACGAACATGACGATCTTTGAGAACACAGGTGTGCTGATCTTTAGAAACGTCCAGCCCACCAACAGTGGTCCTATTACGCTCACAGTCACGAATCTTGGAGGAGCAACCGCGCAAAGCTTAGCAGTCTCGCTGACGGTGCTAGCCGATGCAGATCGCGATGGACAAGGCGATCTTTGGGAGGGAGCCAACGGGTTGAATGTGAACGATTCTGCCGATGGTGGATTAGACATGGATGGCGACCGAATGTTGAACCGTGATGAGTTCTCCGCGGGGACCAATCCACGCGATCCTGGGAGCCTGTTGAAACTGATAGCCACCGCTGTCGAGCAGGGGACGTTGCTGCAATTCCAGGCCATGTCGAACCGGGCATACACGGTTCAATACCGAACCACATTGAGCGGTGACACCTGGCAAAAGCTGACGGACGTCCTGTGGAGATCCACAAACCGGATTGCCGACGTGATACACACCAACACCCTCATGGATCCAAGCTTCTACCGGGTGATTACCCCGTCCGATCCGGGATTGGAGAGGCCGTAGTCGCGCGGTGGCGCTCTGGCCCTGCGGGCGGACCGGCTGCCGCGAAGCGGATCGGTCGGATCGGTCGGATCTTCCCCCCTCCGCTAGTCCTCCTT
>VHDG01000880.1 GCA_016871475.1 Verrucomicrobiota bacterium | reverse complement strand
GATGAAACCAGGGATCGTCGGAGCTCAGGAACTCCTTGTTCTGTTCGGTTCGGCGTCCCTCGTAGGATCCACCTTTCGGATGCACCGATCGTCGATGCACCAAATTCAGGAGAGTCTCGCCGGCGAAAAGATTCCCCTGGTAATCCGGAGGCAGCGCGCCGCCTCGATACAGAAACAGCCCACCCAATGCGTTGAAATGGCTGACGGACTCGCGGTTGAAGGTGAGCGGAGCCCTGCTGGTTGGAAACACGGAGTCATCTCCGGATGCAAGCAATGACACCAGCCCAGCCCCGGCTGCGATGCGCGGATTCGGTTTGAGGAAGGCTTCAGGCAGGGCGTCGTGCCTGGCAAATACAGTGTTCCAGGAAAGGAATCGTCCACCCCAGTCATCCCGCGCGAGACCGAACTGGCTCCGCCCCGCGACGGTTTCGAATTCCCCGGTCTCAGGCCTGAACCTGAAGTCATGCCCCCGAAGACTGATGGCATTCGTTTCCCCGGGGCGGGTGATCTCCCCATCGCTTCGGCCGTTCGCGCCATAGATCCATCCATCCAAGCCCCAATAAAGTCCGTTGGCCCGCAGCTGCTGATTCCCCTTGGCGAACCCGGTGAACAAAACCCGACGTTCATCCGCCTGCCCATCTCCATCATTGTCCTTCAGGAACAACAGGTCCGGTGCCGCTGTGATCAACACTCCGTTGTTCCATGCGAGGACGGAATTGGGAAACGCCACTCCCTCCGCGAAAACCCTGGATGTCTCGAGTCGGGCATCCCCATCGCGATCCTCCAGCAACCGGATGCGTCCCCCTCCGGTGCCGACCGGATAATCGTTCATCTCTGCAACGAACAACCGGCCCTGCAAGTCCCAGCTCATGGCCACAGGGCTTGAGACCTGAGGTTCGGAAGCCACCAGCTCAATGGTCAGTCTCGGGTCGGCAAGGCGAAACGCAGCCCGCGCCTCTTCCGGCGTGCGGGCACCCGCGGCACTCGCGGCATATTCCACACCTGCCACTGCCAACCCAATCATCCACCCGACACCCCGTGCATGGACGAGGCTCAAGCCCAACCGCGCCGTTGAAGAGAAACCTGCTTTCGTCTGTGAGCCCATGGTAAGAATGCCTCGAAGACCGTGATCAGAACTTGTACCCGTTCAGTTCGAGAACCTCGCGAAGTGTAACCGGTGCCCCGCCTCGACGCTTGCTCTCATCAGCCGCCTCCATGAACGCAAAAATCTCCAAAGTCTCATCCAACGAAACCGGAGCAACTCCGGTCTGGAAGAACTTCATGATCTCCCCAACCAGAGGAGCATAATCTCCACTCCCCTTCTGCTCCGCTACACCCTTGCTCCCAAAGACCGTCACTTTGTGAGGCGTGGCGCCAGTCCGCAGAGCGATGACCGTGCCGGTCCGACCCTTCTCCCATTCACCCGCGATGATGTCCGTCTCGGACGTGGCGATGCGCGACACCCGGATGCACTCACGTCCCATCGCAGTAAAAAGTCCCTCGACCGGATGAATCCCGTACCAGAACATGTCGGGGTGGTGCGGCTCCAGATAGGCAGGGCCGTAGCTCACCGCGCTTCGAATCTCGCCGACGTCCGTTTTCATCAACGTCTGCATGCTCTCGTAATATCGATAGGCTGAGGCCGTGAAGCATGGGACCTTGTGTTGCATCGCGAGACGTCGGATCTCGATCGCATCACGAAGAGTCCCTGCAATCGGTTTGTCGATGAACACCGGCTTTCCAGCCTTGAAAACCGGGCGAACCTGTTCGAGGTGCGGACGTCCATCGACACTCTCAATGAGCACGGCGTCGACCTGCGCACATAGAGCCTCGATGGAATCCACCATCTTGACGCCGTGTTTGGATTCCAGTTCGCGGGTATAGCCATCGACGCGATCCCAGCTGCTTGGGATATCCTTGCTGGCGGCCTTGAAAGCAACGACGACTTTGCCTCCTGGGACGTGCTTGGGATTG
>VHDG01000879.1 GCA_016871475.1 Verrucomicrobiota bacterium | reverse complement strand
AAGCGGGCTGCATCGTGGGTGAATCGGCTGCAAATGGCCTCCGAGCGACACTCTCTCCCATCTCTCCTATCAGCATTCTGTACAGGTTCCCCGGCGATGTGTCCGATCTCAGGACAGTGATCATCCATCCCTGTTAGGACCGCGGGGCAGGTGGCTGATCGCTATCGGCGGCATCCCCTTTCGACAGCAGGACCTCCTGTTCCAGTCCTCCGGCATGCCGATCGATCAGTGCCGCAATCTCCCGGACCTGGGGGTAAAGGCTCTCCCGCGCCTGCGCCAGCATGGCTTGTGACTTGAGAGGCGTCAGGAGCCTGGAGGCTGAATAAACCGAGAACAGCCGACCAAGGTCAGGAGGGATGTGAATCTGGATCCGCTCGCCCAATCGAGCTTTCAGTCGTTCATGGTCCGCCAGGCCCGCAGGGTCATAGTCTGGATAGTGGACAATCCGGAAATCGGAGGAGTCTTGTGTCGCCAGCCAGTTCATGACAGGCGTGCTGACCTTGCCCCCGCCATAGATCACCAGTCTTTCCGGTGCATGGGCCTGCTCGAACCAGGCAAACAATGCAGGGTTCTCCACCAATGCGACCGGGCATTCCAACCGATACAACTCCGGATCCCGCAAAAGGAAAGCGAACAACCCGTGAACCTCAGTGGCTTGTTCAATGGCCACCGGACACCCGTCCCTGAGAAGTCGGGCTCCTTTCCAGCCCCGAACCCCCAACCATGCGGGTGTGTTGGCCGTCAATTCCTTGCTGTCTCTAAACCGCATCACTCCTTCCGCTCGCGTGGATGCCGGGGTCGCGCCTGCGGCCAGGCTTGGGAAACGGTTTTCGAGGAATCGAGCCAGGGAATTGAGATCCTGAACCTGAAGACTTCGGCCCGATCCGGAACGCACCCAGGTTAACGCTCCCGCATCCACCAATGGCTTTAGCCAGTCTTCCAACTCGGTGCTGACAGCGGAGGCGGGCAGTGATCCGGACTTGAGCAACCGCTCGGCGCGGACTTGAATGCGCTGCATCCGTCCCATGGCCCCCAACTAGTTCGCCGCGGCCGCGGCCAACCTCACGCTCAGCCGGTGCTTGTGCCGGAGGACGACGCGTCCTCTGTGAGGCTGCAAGAAGTACAAAGCATCCACCTCAGTGACGGACTCCGGCGCTGCAGTGATCGCGATGAACCCAAGCTTCTTGGCCGTGGACAGGATGGCGTGGCGGTTTGCAGGATCCAGCGCCTGAATCTCATCGAGGAAGAACGGCACAACCGAATCGTCCTTGCGCAGCTGACTCTTCAGGATAAGCAGATTGAAAAGCACCTTGATCGTGATTGTCGTTCCATGGCTTTCGATCTGACGAAACTCCTGGTAGTGCCTCGTGGTGTCGTCATCGCCAACGACGTTGAACTGAAGGGCGAAGAGGTCGCGGAACTTGATCAATGGATTCAGCTGTAGACGCTCCCTGAAGGCAGAGAGCGTTGATTCCAGCTGGGGTTGCTCGTCAAAAAGGGATGGCTGTTCCATTTCCGCCAAACGCCTGATGCGCGAAACAACATCACTATGCTCCCTGGCCTCGATGCGCAGGGACTTGAGGTTGGAGATCTGGATCCGGCTGAGCTGCCGGTTGAGCTGATCCGCCGCTGAATGGATCTCGTTGAGCTCCTTGATGACGGCGTCCAGAGAGCCCTTGAGTTCATGGATGTGCGCATTCCAGTGCCGTGAAAGGGCCTCTTCGCGCTCCGGAAGGGCCTCGAGCTGATCCGCCAGGTTCTGAATCGTCTCCGTGTCATCTCGCCCGGCAAACTCATCACCCAATGCGCCCTCCAATGATCGTAGGGAGTTGGATGTTTCGGTCCTGAGCTTCTCCTCCCGGTCCTGGAGCCGGAGAAACAGCGCGATGGCAGTATCGAAGTTCTCAGGGATTTCCAGCGAGGCCAACGGGCTCGCTGAGGTCTCCGGGAAGCGGCATTGGTTAAAACCTCCCAT
>VHDG01000878.1 GCA_016871475.1 Verrucomicrobiota bacterium | reverse complement strand
TGGAGGCGGCAGGCTACAGTTATGCACATCGTCTGAGCGCAGGAGTGGTGGCGGCCCGGCTGGGGTGGTGTCCACGGAAAGGTCAGGCTTCCGAAATAGCCTCGAACCTAACGGCCCAGGATCTTTATCTCAGTCCCGGGGACGCAGGACGCTTTTTCCTGCGGACGATCGAAGCCGACATTCCGTCGGGTTTCCATGTGGTCTATGCCTCCAGCCTGCCCATCCGGGATTGGATCTTTGATGTTGAAAGCGGGATGCGCCTGCTGGGTTGGCAGCCCAGGGACAAGTGGCCGCAGGACGCAGAGACCCCCTGACCGGTGGGCCGCTGCGGTTTCCGGGTTTACCGGTCTGCGGGCTTGTTACGCTGAAGCTCTTCAAGTCCTTTTCGCAGGAGGTCGCGGTCCGATTCTGATTGTGCGAGAGCCAGAGCTTGCGCCTGGGTCCGCATGGCCTCTTTTTGCTGACCGTTCATCGACTGTGCGCGCGAGAGAGTCTGGAGGACCCCAGGCTCCTTGCTCTCGGTGAGATCGTTTGCCTTTTGGGCAGCCCGGAGTGCGAGCTTGAGGTCACGATGCTTCACCCGTGGGTCCTCGAGAATCACCCCGGCAAACTTCCAGAGCACAGGAGGGTTATCGAGAGCCGCGGAGTAAACCGCCTCGCCGAGTCGCTCCGATTCAGGACTCGATCCGGTGGTGGAGATCAGGGTGAAGTAGCTCTGAAAGTCTTTCTGGAGCTGTGCGAGTCCTTTCGCCTTTTCCAGGTTCAGTTTTCCTTTCACAACCTGGTCGATCGCTTGATCAAGCCCCATCATCGGATGCCCCTGCCAGACAATGCGCCTGTCGCGGCTCACGATGAACGCATGAGGAATTCCGCGGACATTGAAGGCTTGAAAGTACTCCCTGGTTGTCTGGTCGTTTGCATCCGCGGCAACCGCATAGTTCATCTTCTCGCCCATCTTTGCCACGAACGGGCGGATGACATCCGGCTTCTCGTTCGAAATCCCGACGAACACAACCCCTTGATCACGATACTTGGATTGAAGTTCTGAGAGGTGAGGGATGGATACGCGGCAGGGGCCGCACCAGGTGGCCCAGAACTCCACGATGTAAATATTCGTGTCCGTGGGGTTACCCCAGTCCATGGCAGGCTTTTTTTGGATCCAATCCTGGATATGGAGCGCTGGAGCCTTCATGCCCAACTCGCCTGATGTCTGCTGGGCTCGCGAAGAGAAGAAGAACATGCAGCAGAGAAGCAGGGAGGCCGTGATGCGAACGAGGCTGCGACGTTGGTAAGCAGGCATGGCTTTCAGAGTGGAAATGTTGGGGGGAGAGTGACACGATTCGCCGGACTAGCAACGCAATTCACACGGGTGTGGTGAGCTCATTTGAGCTTCTCACTTTTTTCGATTCACCTCCGCCGCCCTCTCCTCGTGATCGTGATCGTAATGGTAATCGCTCGGACGCGCGGCTCGTTGTCCACCCTTCAGGGGGCGCATTTCTGGGCGGACGCAAGCAACGTCTGTGAACGTTCTTTGCAACGCGTGCGGGAAACCCGGTTTGCCTCCATGCTCTGATCGACGGAGTCGAAGCGGGCATAGCCAGGGCAGCCTAAATGGATGGACAACGAACCTTGGGCCCAGGTCACACTGCACTGATCACTCACCCGAAGCAGGACGCGCGATTGGGCGTCACAACGCTTGGGGCGCCTGCAGGCTGGTCATCGGGGACGGAGCATTGCCTCCGCCCCAGGCTGGGAGGGCGATGGCAGGGCGGATGCCGGGGCTTCGCTGATCGGCTTGTGGTGCAGGTGTTGATGCACCGCTGCGATGAAGCCTTTGAAAAGCGGATGTGGACGGTTGGGCTTACTCTGGAATTCCGGATGGAACTGGCTCGCCAGATAGAACGGATGATCAGCGATCTCTATGATCTCAACCAGACTTCCGTCGGGCGAGAGCCCGCTGAACTGGAACCCCGATTT
>VHDG01000877.1 GCA_016871475.1 Verrucomicrobiota bacterium | reverse complement strand
GACGACGGTGTGAAAGCAGCCGCGACGAGTTCCATGGCCGTGCTTACGGGTGTCGAAGGGGAGTATGACCCTGCGCGTGGCAAGTACCAGCCACCACAGCCCTACTCCACTTGGGGGGCGGTGGTCGTCGATGGGATGTGCAGACGACACCTCAGGTTGTGGAATCCGCTGGCCGTGTGGCGCTCAGTTAGGCAAGGGTGAGTGTGTCGCGCGAGCTAAGGATCGCAGGTGCCGAGGGTCTTCGCCGAATAAGCGTACGCACCTGACGGGCTTCGCCCGCAGGTGATGCGCAACGTTGGGCGGCCGAGCCCTGGCAGAGAGGACGACCTGATGACCAAATGGCAAGATAACTATCAGATATACACTCTTCTGCGGAAGAAGTGGACCGAACGAGGCTTCCGATTGAGACTTGACGGAATGATCCAAAATACGTCAGCCGGTGCCCGACGACAATGCGAGTTCGCGCGCATGTATGGGCACGATACCCCAAGCGAGGAGGATCTCATCCTTCTGGATGAGGTCCGCGTGGCAACAGAGGCTGCGTGGGAGCAGGGATATCCCGTGGACGATGTGTATTGCGTTGCACTTCGCTTGCTTCGCCTACCACATATCTGTCCAGCCCGAGGTCAACCAACCAGGGTCTGGAGAGGCCAACGCAAATCGAAATGGCCTTTCCAGGCAAAGTTGTTTCGACCCGACAACATAACCAAAACGGAGGAGCACCTGAAAAGGCTTGGGTCTTTGTCCATTGAGCTGATAAGGAAGAACCCCGCACTCCAGGAAGATCTAAGCTTTGCGATTGCACAACACTACAGTTTCGAGGCAGAACTGGCCACATGGCTGTTGGATTTCACGGCGAATCCGTGGGTAGCACTGTTCTTCGCGAGTCACCAAGCTAAGGACGGCGATACTGGGATAATTCTCGAAATCGCGTGTGAAGAATGGAGCCGCCTAACGGCAGACCAGTTCGGTTACATCCGCCTCGTTGAGGTCCCGGGTGTGCCTAGGATTGAGCGTCAGCACGCCGTCTTCCTCGAAGGATCTCACTCGGACATCATCGAACAATACATCGGTCCCTATACCACCTTCAAGCAATACTCCGGCCTCGTGTTCACAGATTCGACGATCGGTATTGACGAGGAGACGCTCCTGTCCAGCGAGGATCCGTATCTCCAGATTGTAGGTGAGTGGAAATCATGCTACAC
Organism: Verrucomicrobiota bacterium; assembly: GCA_016871475.1. Taxonomy (GTDB): domain Bacteria; phylum Verrucomicrobiota; class Verrucomicrobiia; order Limisphaerales; family UBA11320; genus UBA11320. Next base: position 782 of record VHDG01000877.1, on the reverse strand, counting down.
AGACTTCAAGGGAACGCTACCAAAGCCGAAAGGCTCAGAGAAGCTTGCTTCGCTAGACTATTACACGGCAGGCAAGGTCTGGGCTGCGCAGAGAGGCCGCTCCTTGTCACTTGAACAGAACGAGCTTGTTCGTCAGTTAGCTCAGTTCCACGAATCCTTACAGCGACGGAAAAATGATATCCCAGTTGGTGCTCGCAGTCTCCGAACATTCAGGCTTGCTGTGGAACAGGTGCTACAACGATCGAATCACGAGGCTGGGCGAACGCTAGATGACCTGCTTCGTCTCTATTTGAACCGGGCCATACCTCTGCGTGACGAGAGCACTACGACACGGGCCGTTCGGGCTATCAAGGACGAGTGGGAAAAGATATTCCCGACCCGTTCCTCTGCTCATTAATAGCCATATTTTCAAAGATATACCGTCATGACTGAAGATTTTTCGCCCAACAAAGCGCTGCAGGTGACGCCCTCCCGCTGAGCTCCCGCTCGCAGCTGAGCACCCGGGGTTAGGCATCCAATGACGAGCGAAGACGGTAAAGACTGGAAGCTCAAACTGTGGCAGTGGCGAAGCAGACGCGCTGACTCGGATCAGCGATGAACAGAGCGCACCGAGAGCAAACGGCGAGATAAGCTTGGCGGACACCCAGTGGGCCTAACAAAACCAGATTCCAGGCATCTTGGAGGAAGCGGCCGGGAGCCAGTTCCCGATCTCAGCAATAGGGGAAGCTGGGAGAGATATTAGGTGTGTGAAACGACCATCAGTGTTAGAGCACGATTTGGGA
>VHDG01000876.1 GCA_016871475.1 Verrucomicrobiota bacterium | reverse complement strand
CATCCTCCAGGCGGCCTTCCTTGAAATACACGCGTGCCAGGTTCACCGGGCCATCGTAGCGTCCAAGTTTCTCAACCTGTTCGAAAGCATGGGAGGCCTGGATCAGTTCCCCTTTCTCACTGCCCTTGTCACCCTTGTTCAGCAGCCCGATTCCGTAGTCGTTCCATCGCTGCCAGGGGAGGATGGGCGAGGGTGCATTCGAGACCGCTTGTGTCACGCCTTCGACCGGGAACGTGATGCGATCGTAGGAGATCACGCGGATGGGGAGTTGGTTCGTGAGGCTCAGCGGCTTGCCCGCCTGGTAGTTCGTCCCCATGAAGTAGTTCACGTAGATGGTGTCGAACTTCCTGTAGTTGAGCTTTGCCTGGAAGGTTATGGGCTCGGAGACGTCCTCGGGGACTGTGAACTCGTAGTGCACCACCTGCCCGGATCCGGGAGGGATCTGATTGTTGTAGAGAGGCGTGAAGATGTCCTGGGCATTGCGTCGATCCACACGGTTGCCGTCCTTGTCGAGCATGTAGACGTTGACGAAGTGGGACCATGGATCGACCTCCTTGTGCTGACCCAGTCCCCCTGTTCGAGCCACGATCCGTCCGTCGGGCGTCCGGCCCTCGAGATCCACCCAGATCTCGTTGGAATCCACGGTTCCCTGGGAGAAGGGGTGTCCGAGGCGCAGTGTGCGCAGCACCACCTCCAGCAGATACTTTTTGCCGCGCTTGAGCACGGGCACTTCGGGCCGTAGCGGGGCGAGAATGGCACCGTCGATGGTCCCGCCTTCTTTCAGGGCGAAAATGTCCACGCGCACCGAGTTTGTTCCAAACTTCTCCATTTCAGCCACGACGTCGTGCTCGCCTCGCAGATGGGGCAGGGCGGTGTTTGCAGACGCGAAGAGATGGTCATGGATGAATCGGGTGCTCTTGTTGGTGGGATTGAAGAAATTGGCTCCGAAGTCCTCGGACGGTTTGAGGGGCATGTGGCAGCCGTTGCAATTCTCCTCAGCCTTGGGCGGGTAGTAAAACGACCGGGCTCCATGTCCAGCTCCGCTGAGGAGAAAAGTATCGTAGTGGTTTTGCCCTCTCAGCCATTCCTTGTAGTGGGTGACCTCTCCGGGGAGGTTCACCTTATGGCAGACTCCGCAAAACTCCTCGGTCTTCATAAAGTCCTTCATGAAGGTTTGTTTATGAAAAGCCGGTTTGGATTTCACGAGCGTGTTGTTGACCCATTGCAGCAGCTGGTTGGTGCTATAGGCGAAGGGGTAGTGAATGGGTTCGTCCAGGGTGTACGAGGCGTTCCCGACGGTGCTGTTGATGTGGGTGATTCCGTGGCAGGCCGTGCAGGTGATGCCGGCATTCGACGTGGGGTGCGCGGTCAGGTCGAAGTGGGGGTCATCGAAGGCGCCGCTGAAGAAGGGCACGACGTCATGGCATCCAGCACAGAAGCGAGAGGCCTTGACGTTTCCATCGCGCTTTATTGCGACCTCCCGGGTTTCCTTGATGCTGAAGAGGTAGGCGGGATTGTTGAACGAGCTGAAGCGGTGCGAGCTGTGGAACCATCCTGCATAAGCGTCCTCGTGACACTTCTTGCAATAGTCGTCCATCATCAGCGTTTCGGCCGGGATGAACTTGCCGCTCGCCGTTCGTGCGTTGGAGGGCTGGAAGTATTTCACGCCGTCCACCGAACCGATTTCGTTCAGGCGAGGGTGTTTGGAATGGAACATCACGGTGGCAAGAATCAGCACACCGATGGCCACTCCCCACTTGATGCCGATCTGCCACTTGATCCTCGGCCCGGCCAATCGGTGGAGGATGTACAGCCAGACCGCGAGAATGGGGGTGATGACATGCGCCCAATAGATGGGGCTTCGGAGGTTGGGATTCTTGATGGAGAAGAAGTCGAACCGCATCAACGCCACCCCGGTGATGAGGAGGACGAGTGAGCAAATGAACAGAGCATGGCCCACAAGCACGGCCCGGCGGTTCGGGCGGTTGTGGG
>VHDG01000875.1 GCA_016871475.1 Verrucomicrobiota bacterium | reverse complement strand
CGTTTTCCCGCAACCGTGTTCCAGTCAACCCCGGCGGGCGTGCTGGCCTCGGGCTGGCTGGAGGTTTCCATGAAGGACCGTCTCGGCTCAAACGCGATCTTCTCCGCGACGCCCGGCGACGGATCTCCGAGGCCGGCGAAGGTGCTGGAGTCCAGAAACGCGCTGGAGTGGGGGGAGACCGATCTGGAGCTTGTGCTGTCCGTGGATAACCTGTATCGATCCATCGCGATGGGCTCCACGCTCACCGTCGAATGTTCAGGGGTGACGGATGGGACTCATCTCAGCATCCCACGCGAAGCCCTGCTCACTCTGGCCGGGGGACATTTTGTTTATGCTGTGAACGGCGATTTCCTGACGCGCACGCCGGTGAAGCTCGGGGCCAGCGGATCGGCGCGAGTGGAGGTTGTTGATGGGCTGCTGGCGGGCGATCAGGTGGTGCAGAAAGGGGCCATGGCGCTCTGGATGATTGAGATGCAGGCGATTAACGGGGGTGACCTCTGTTGTCCGGCGGCGGGCCATAAGTGAAGGGATGCATCGATGCTTTCCAGGATAATTGAGATATCGATGAACCAGCGTCCGCTGGTGCTTGCGGCAGCCGTGGCGTTGACGGTGGCAGGCATCTGGGCGGCGCTCCGGCTGCCCTTGGACGCCGTGCCGGACATCACCCCGCCACAGGTTCAGATCAACACGGGCGTGAACACTCTGGCGCCTGAGGAGATTGAGAAACAGGTCACTTTCCCGATCGAGAGCGAGATGAGTGGCATCCCTGGAATGGTTGAGCTGCGTTCGCTTTCCAAGTCCGGGTTGTCACAGGTTACGATGCTGTTTGAGGAGGGTACGGACCTGCACCGTGCCCGGCAGATTGTGAGCGAGCGTTTGCAGCAGTTGAGCGGGGAGCTTCCCGAGGGAATCACCCCGCAGCTGGCGCCATTGGCCACGGGGCTTGGTGAAATTTTCTACTACTCCGTGGACTACAAGAAGGGTGCAACGAACAGGCCCTCGAGCCGCAGGGAACAACTGATGCAGCTCAAGCTGATCCAGGACTTTCAGATCAAGCCGCTGTTGCGGCAGACCCATGGCATCGCGGAGGTCAACACCAGCGGGGGATACGAGAAGACATGGGTGGTGCAGCCGGATCCCCAGCGTCTTTTGAATGCTGGCCTGACCGTGCCTGATCTGGCGTCCGCGATTTTGGAGAACACTCGGAACGCAGGTGGTGGATGGGTGGAACTGGGTGGAGAACAGGTGACCATTCGGGCAAACAGCCGGATCACCCGACCAGCCCAGATCGGTGAGATCCTTCTGAAGCACCCCGGCAGCGGTCAACCCCTTCGGGTGAGGGATGTGGCTCGCATCGAAGTGGGCTCTGCTTTTCGCACAGGCGCCAGCACGGAGAATGGCGAGGAAGCGGTCGTAGGGAGTGCAATCATGATGGCAGGAGGGAACTCCCGGATCACCGCTGCCGCTGTCCGCGAAAAGCTTGCTGCCATCCAGCACAAGCTCTCCCATGAGGTGGAGATACGAACTCTATATGATCGAAGCGAGCTGGTGGATCACACCATCGAGACCGTGGAGAAGAATCTGACCGAGGGCGCTTTGCTGGTTGTGGTGATCCTGTTCCTTTTCCTCGGAGACTTTCGCGCGGCCTGCATTGTGGCGTTGGCGATCCCGCTTTCCATGATGTTTGCGCTGCTTGGGATGGTGGAACTGCGAGTTCCCGGCAATCTGATGAGCCTGGGGGCCGTGGATTTCGGGCTGATCATTGATGGAGCTGTGGTGATGGCAGAGAACATCCTGCGACATATCTCTGCAAGACAGCATGCTCTGGGGCGCCTGTTGACTCCCTCTGAACGTCGCTCCGAGGTCCTTGCATCGGCACGTGAGGTGGTGCGCCCCATGTTTTTCGGGGTGCTCATCATCACAGCGGTGTATGTCCCCGTGCTCGCTCTGCAGGGCATTGAAGGGCGCATGTTTCGTCCCATGGCCGTCGTGGTG
>VHDG01000874.1 GCA_016871475.1 Verrucomicrobiota bacterium | reverse complement strand
TGCCAGGCAAGGTTTACATCCGCCCCTCCGGCTACAAGGTCCACATGGAACTCATTCCAGGCACCCGGACGTGGCGTCTCGTAGGCACCGTTGCCGAAGGGATCTTTTGTCACAAGCCCTGCACCGTTTCCGGTGGAGGAAAATCAGAGATCTCCAAGCCCATCAGTGATGCCATCCTCCACGGCCCGGTTTTCGTTGCGCATTTCCAGAAAGACTTCGACCGGGTCCAGGAACTCATCAATCGCGACTACGGAAACCGATATAAGAAGGCCACCAAGACTGCGGACAGCCGCAGCGTCCTCAGCTCGGAACGGTCGCTCGGATCCGTGATCAAACTCCTGACCCCTTCGAAGGACTACACGTCCGCCTACAATGACTACCTCGTCACGATCCCCCAATACATCAAAGAGCTGGTGTATGTCGTGAAGCGATTCTACAAGCCCGAGTGGGGCGACCGGTGGAGGGAGCACTTCGGTGTCGATATCATCAACGGGGTCCCGGGCAACGAGCTGAAGCTGGACAACCGCAAGCTGCTCGCCCAGTGCCTCCGTGTGGGCTACGACACGCAGGGTGCCTGGAGGGTTTTCGGGCTGCGCAAGGACTTCGTTCCGGCCGCGAAGATCCAGATGGAGGACGACATCTCCGCCTCGGTCGTCGTGCCTGTCGCAAGCTCTCCCACGCCCCTGCCGAACCTGCCCGCAGGCGCGGCCTCGGCGAAGATCGTCGAGAACTGTGAAACCCGCCTGTTCCAACGTCCGGATGATGCCATCCATCGCGGCTATGATCGCCAGACAGAGGCCGAGTTCGGTCAGCCGGGGAACTTTTTCAGCAACTATGAGCCGCTGACGCCGGCGGATGCCCGGAATCTCATGGAAGATTCGATCGGGTTCATCCGTTACACCGAACCGATGCAGCGAGTCATTGAGAAAGCGGCTTCCGCACCGGAAGGAACTTTCTTCGTAGCCACCTCCCATCCTCGGCTCGTGGAGAAAAAGCCGTCCAAGAACCCACGTTATCTCCAGCTCCGTCCAGATCTGGCCAACCCACGCTCCAAGCACATTGCTCAAGCGGGCCTTCGGCTTCATCGTCGGCTGACGCAGGGGCAACCGGTAGTGACGCCAGTAACGGCAGTGTTGCCGGGAAGAAGAAACAACGGTCCCGACAGTGACGCGGGGATCCGTTCTCTCGCCGTCTATGGACCCATCCACTACATGGAGCTGCCGGAGCTCTTCATGGAGTTCATTTGCAGCATGACGGGCAAATCCCCGTCCACCACAGGTGCAGGATCAGAGGGCGCACTCACGAAGGGTCCCTTCAACGCTTTGCACCCCATCATCGATCTAAACGCAGCCCTGGTTTCAAACATCCTGACGGGCCACACCGGATTCATCACCAGCGCGGGCTGTGTAGGACCGTCAGCCCGGATGGATCATGACATCAGCCTGTTGGTGCCGGAGGTGTGGTGCCGGATGTCCGCCATCGAACGAGAGCCGAAGTATCTGATCGAAAACGGATTTCTAGCTCCGTGTGAAGACATGGAGTTCAACGGCCAGAAGCTGGCATTCAGCCGGCTTGGATGGAGGATCACGCCTCGTTTTGTTCAGGCTTTCTTCGGGCGTGTGTTCAATCATCCGCACGTGGTTTTTGAAGAATCCATGCTCAGGCCGGAGCTTCAAAGCATGGAGCTGTTTGCGGAAGGAATGGATAACGTCGTAAGCACTCAGCGAAGAGTGGCTGAGGCCTATTTCCAGGATGACGGTGTGAAGCTCGCCTGCCCTCCCCTCAAGGCCCTGTTGCATGTCATGCGAGACGGCAGCTACGAAGGCCGTGGTCTTAAAGACCCTGCGTTTCGTGCGCTATTCACTCCCGAGAGTGTGTTGAACAGCGACTGGTACAAAGCGCGACTGGAAGCCCGACACCGGGTGGAGACGCGATACTGGGCGCAGCGCATCCAGCATCTGGAGAGCTTCCTGAAACGCGAGTCACACACCGATGAGGCC
>VHDG01000873.1 GCA_016871475.1 Verrucomicrobiota bacterium | reverse complement strand
TGCTGGAAAAAGCGGCCACCCTGCTGATGATCCCGGACTACCTGCACTGGAAGCTCAGCGGGGAATGCCGTGCGGAGTTTACCAATGCCAGCACCACCCAGTGCTTTGACCCGTCCACCGGAGACTGGGCCTGGCCCTTGATCGAACGGGCGGGCTTGCCCCGGCATTTGTTCCCGAGGATTGAGCGCCCGGGAGCACGGCTGGGGCCCTTGCGATCTGACATCGCCCTGCCCTGCGGACTCTCGGCAGCCGAAGTGATCCTGCCGGCGACCCACGACACCGGTTCGGCGGTGGCCGCCGTGCCCACTGAGCACACAGGGAAAGCAACCTGGGCCTATATCAGCTCAGGCACTTGGTCGCTCATGGGGGTGGAGGTGAACAAGCCGGCCCTGAGTCCCGGCGTCCTGGCGGAAAACCTCACCAATGAGGGCGGAGTGGACGGCACCTTCAGGCTGCTCAAGAACATCATGGGCATGTGGCTGGTACAACAGTGCAGGAAGTCATTTGAACGTCAGGGACGTCCCCTCACCTACCCGGAGCTGGCCGCCCTCGCACAGGAAGCTCCACCCATGAGATCTCTTGTGGATCCTGACCATCCCAGCTTTCTCAGCCCGGCAGATATGCCAACGGCGATCCGAGATCGATGCCGCGAGACGGGCCAACCGGTTCCTGACACCGAAGGATCCTTGATTCGATGCGCACTGGAGAGCCTGGCGATGAAGTACGCGCAAACTCTGAGCGCACTGGAGCGGGCCACAGGCCAGAAGATCTCCGTGGTGCACATCGTAGGGGGAGGTTCGCAGAACGAACTCCTGAACCAATGGACTGCAAACGCCTGCGGAGTCCCCGTCCTGGCAGGTCCTGTGGAGGCGACAGCCCTTGGCAATCTGCTCATTCAGGTGAGAAGCACGGGAGCCATCGGATCTTTGACCGAACTGCGCGAGGTTGTCCGTAATTCAACGCAGCCCAAGCTTTTCCTGCCTGCCCGGAGCGGCCTTCCCTCCCAGCCGCCATCGTAATCGCAATCGTAATCCCAATCGGCTGCTCGCCCTCGATGGCAAGGATTCGGTCGTGCAGGGGTAACTCCATTCAGGCATGCCTGATGCACCTGTAGCTTTTCACGGTCGAGAAGCCGGTTCATGCGGCTTCGATTACGATCACGAGAGGGGGGTGCGGACATGAGTCGAAAAAGTCAGGTGCGCGCCTTGAACAGAGCGGCAAACTTTTCGGCATTGCCAACGCTGCGTGGAGTCTTATCCAGAGCCCGTGCGAAAGAAGGCAGCCATTCTGAAGAGTGGAGCGGTCAGGAGCGCTTCTGTGGATAGAACCCGCCGGTCCAGAACAGCAACAGGCGTCAACAGCGTTGAGGTTCTGGAGGCGAAGCTTCACGCGATTTACCAACAAAGCCTGATCTTCATGGGCATCCTTGACCTGGATGGCCGCCTTCTGGACGCAAACCAACTTGCGTATGACGTCTGCGGCGTCCATCCCGAGGAGGTGATCGGCAAACGCTTCTGGGACACTGACTGGTGGCGAGGCTCCAAACACTCCCAGGCCTGCATAAAAAAAGCGGTTGCGTCCGCCGCGCGTGGCGAGGTTTACAGGGCAGATCTTCATTATACCCGCGCAACGGGAGGGGAATACGTCGTGGACTTCGTGATGTCGCCGGTGCGTAGCTCGACGGGGAAGGTCCTTTTCCTCGCTCCCCTCGGAATGGACATCACGGAACGAAAGCGGGCAGAGGCAGAGCTGGCCCGTCTGAACTCACATCTGGAGAAGAGGTCGGCCCAAAGGACAGCGGAGCTGATTGAAAGTCAGGCCCGGCTCCAGGCTGTGACGTCGAGCATTCACGATGGCCTGGTCATTACTGATCTCGACGATGTGATCCAGGACATCAATCCAAGGATGCAGACCCTGCTGGGCTATTCCCGGGAGGAAGTCCTTGGAAAACGTGTTTATGAACTTTTTCTACCCCTCGGGGAATCGGCGAAGATACGCGAACAAAACCGCG
>VHDG01000872.1 GCA_016871475.1 Verrucomicrobiota bacterium | reverse complement strand
CCCTACCCTCCCGAGCCCCATGCTCAAGCGCAGCCTCGGTCAAGACTCCCATCGACTCCAACATTCCCGTCCCGTCCGTGCCGCCCCAGCTGCTGTTATAGATGTGGATGGTGTCGTTGCGATGACTCAGCGCGGAGGCGATCTGTTCGTCGTTTGCAGGAGCGCCCAATAGCCTCAGGGAAACAAGGGAGCATCTCGGAGCAACTCCGCAGAGCCCCAAGCCATTGTCATCGCACGCACCCACGAGCCCGGCGACCTGCGTGCCATGAACATCGAAATCAAGATCTCCAGGATTCGCATCGGGATCATCGTCGTTGAAATCATAACCCAGCGCGGACACAAGATTTGGCGCGAGATCAGGGTGGGCTTCCTGAACACCATCGTCGATCACAGCCACGGTGATGCCTTCCCCTCGACCCCAGTCCCAAGCGAAAGACGCGTTGAGATCGACGCCGGGTCCGCCTCCCAGCTGGCCAGTGTTCCGAAGGTGCCACTGCCTAGGAAACAGTGGGTCGTTGGGAATCCGTTTCTTCGAGAGCATCCTGGCGAGCAGGGGCTGGCAATGAAGAACACCGGGTCTGTTTCTCAAGGTTTCAATCCATTCCAAGGTTCCGGGAGTGGGAGGCATGGAGACGATCCAGGCGTGTCGCAGTCGCGGAGCTGGCCGGATGGCGAGGGGCTTATGGAGGCCCAGCACACCATAAAGACCGAGACCGGGTGCCACTCGAATAAGCACATCGCCAGCGAAATACCCACGATCGGAATTACTTGTGGATTCTGGCCTCACCCAAATCGTCGAACTCCTCCACCGGCTGGAGAACTCGGAAACTCTGAACAAGGTTTCTCCCTGGCATCTGAACCCGTGAGTACAGATGACTGCAAAGCATCCAAGAATGAACCCCTGTAATAGTCTCACAGCATTTTTGTAGATCGGAGCGTGCGAACATCCTACGAGTCACAGGGCATGGCAAGGAACAGGAGCCGTTTTTCGCTAGGACAGTAAACTCGTGGCTTGTGGAGCCCATGAAAAAGTGTTAGACGATGCCCAACTTTCACTGTCCCAATCCCAGGCAGTAAACACCTTTTATTTGTTGCCTATGCAGTTCGTGCCCGTATCAAGGCTAGCCTCCGCTTGCCGATTAATTCCCCCTGGCCTTATGCCCTATCCAAGGCTCCGCCCATTCCGGCCGTCGACAATTCAATTCGTCCGGTTAGCGATCACCGTTTTGCTTCCCCACATCGCCACGACGCTCCATGCAGCTACCTGCGTCACTCCACCTACCGACATGGTGGCTTGGTGGCTTGCGGACAACTCGTCGCTGGATCAGCTGGGGAGCGCGCATCTGACCCGCGGCAGTTCGGTGGGTTATACAAACGGAGTCTCCGGTTCTGCTTTCTCGTTCATAGATAATGTAAACAGCGTCTTTGTCCTCCCCCCGCGCGTGGCGTGGATGCCTGCCGGAAACCAGCTCACCATCGAATGCTGGATCAAGCCCGACTTCACAGTTTCAGGCGACAAACTGGACACCATCCTGTCCAAGCGGGACGGCTGTGGTGTCATATCCTACCAGTTTGGAGTGTACAAAGGGCATCAAAGCAAGAAGGGACCCCTCTACTTTAATTTCGGCAACATCGGTGGCGACTCGACCTCAAGTATTCCCAATGACGGACAGTTTCATCATGTGGCGGTGACTCTTGATGGATCACAGCCCAACTCCAACATCCGCTTCTACATCGATGGTGCCCCAGCCGGTGTCATCAATGGTCCCGGAGTTCTGCCCGTCACCTCTTCGGCTCCCGTGATTGGGGCTCACGGAGGTTGCGGTTACTACAGCCAGATGGCGCTGGACGAACTTAGCTTTTATCATCGCGTGCTCTCGGCTTCAGAGATCCAGGCGATTCACGCTGCTGGTTCTGCTGGAAAGTGTGCCTCCCCGATTTCAGGCGCTACCCTGCCCCTCGTGGCGGACTTCGAGAATGGAACAGGACCTGGCTGGACCGGTGGGACCACCTTATCGACGACGGAGCCA
>VHDG01000871.1 GCA_016871475.1 Verrucomicrobiota bacterium | reverse complement strand
GGCCGCAAGGTGGACCTCCAGGGGCGTCAGTATCTGCTGAGTCCACAAGACCTCGCAGGCATTGAGTTGCTGCCCCAACTCGTGGCTGCAGGCGTCAGCTCACTGAAGATCGAGGGAAGGCTGAAGTCTCCAGAGTATGTCGCAAACATCACACGCACCTATCGCAAGGCGATTGATGAGTCCGCCGCCAGGAGCCAGGCAGGACTCTCGACGCCTACGGTGGACGCAACGGACAAGTATGCGCTGGAGATGGCATTTTCCCGTGGGTTGTTCACCGGATGGTTCGGTGGAAACGACAACCAGAAACTGGTTCATGCCCGTTTCGGGAAGAAGCGCGGGGTGTTCCTTGGAAAGGTTTATCGCGTAGGTAAGAGCGAGGTCATGATCGAACTCGAAGCACCGTTGAAGCCTGGCGACGGAGTGGTCTTCGATGCGGGCACCCCGGATCAAAAGGAGGAAGGTGGCAGAGTCTATGAGGTGGTTCCGGAGCGATCGGTTGTGCCATCGGGAAGCTTGCCTAACCGCTGCACGCTCCGATTCGGACATGGCGATGTAAATTTCACCAGGATTCAGGCGGGGCATCGTGTGTGGAAGACCAGCGATCCTTCGCTCGAGCGCGAGCTTCGGAAAACTTTCGAAGGCGACCTGCCCAAGTTTTCCCGTCCTGTCGCTTTCGAAGCTGTGGGCGGCGAGGGCGAACCTCTGACTCTCATTCTGCGGGATGAGCTTGGGCATACGGCTGTAGAAACTTCGACACTCCCATTGCAAAAGGCCGAGCAACACCCGTTGACTGCAGAGACATTGAGCAAGCAACTCGGCCGGCTGGGTGGGACAGGACTCCGGCTGAGCGCGGTGACTTGCAAACTCGAAGGGCAAGTGATTCTCCCAGCAAGCGAGCTCAACCGCATGCGACGCGCGCTGGCTGAGAATCTCCTGGCACAGAGGAAACGTGGCCATCGATGGCAACTGCGACCTTGTTCCGTCAGCAGGCCAGGATCCGTCCCTGGCTTGCCCAAGCAGACCGGGGCACCTGAACTTTCCATTCTTGTTCGCAGCCTCGAACAACTCAAAGCAGCCCTGGATCTCCCGGTGCGACGGGTCTACTGCGAACTCGAAGACCCGAAGCGATATCGAGAAGCGACCACACTTTGGCGGTCGGCTCGAGGTGAGCCGGACGGTGAGTGCTCCGGTCTTTTTGTCGCTCCGCCCCGCATCACGAAGATGGGAGAGGAGTGGATACTTAAAATTATTCAATCCGCTGAGGCTGACGGCTATCTTGTTCGCAACTACGATCATCTGACGCAATTCTCCGGGAGCAGGCGCGTTGGTGATTTCTCATTGAACGTGGCGAATTCCCTGACGGCGTCGCTTTTCGTGGAGCGATTCGGTCTCGGTCAACTGACTCCCAGCTACGACCTCAACTTCGAACAGCTCTCGGCTTTGCTCAAAGCGGCTCCGCCGGAGCTCTTCGAGATCACGATTCACCAGCACATTCCGATGTTTCACATGGAGCACTGCGTCTTCTGTGCTTTTCTGAGCGATGGAAAGGATTATCGGGATTGCGGACGCCCTTGCGAGAAGCGTGAAGTTCGATTGAAGGATCGTGTGGGGTTGGAGCATCCGTTGAAAGCGGATGCAGGCTGTCGGAACACGCTCTACAACGCTGTGGCGCAGACCGGTGCTGAGTACGTGGGAGGAATGCTGGCCCTCGGAGCGAGGAAGTTTCGAATCGAGTTTCTCAATGAGGATCCGGCAACGGTCATTCAGACATCCCAAATGTATCTGCAGTTGTTGCGAGGCGAAATCTCCGGCGACGAGCTTTGGAGATCGCTTAAACTCAAACACCAGCTCGGAGTGACCCGGGGATCGTTGGACCGATGACAACCGTGCCGCGCCCTGCCATTCCGCTTACAGATTCCGAGCGGGACCAGCTTCTCAAGGGAACCTCCCGCAGTTTCTTCATCACGTTGAAAGCGTTGCCCGGAGCCGTGCGAAAACCGATTGGCCTGGCTTACCTCCTGGCAAGGACGAC
>VHDG01000870.1 GCA_016871475.1 Verrucomicrobiota bacterium | reverse complement strand
TTGAGTTTGGATGTGCGCGTCTCGATCGGAGTTCGGGCAGCGAACTTCCGGTCCAGCAGCACGCCGGTGAACCCCCCCGTGCAAAAGATGAGGAACAACATCAAACCAATTTTGAGTTCTCGCAGGTTCATGGTCATCGATCACAGAAGGTCTTCATCCACGAGCCCGGCAAAGACCTCCAGAGCGCTGGGATTCGAGCTGGGTTTGAGTGAATCGGAACTGGCCAGGAGGATGGCGAAACACACGGCCATTCCGGCGGCCAATCCCCAACGCGTCAATCGCTCCCACACGATGAGCCCGTCGGGCGATGTACCCCGGCTGGCCCAACGGGCGGCGACGCGAGTCGCAAAGCCAGTTCGCAGCTCGGGTGAGCCTTTCGGCGCCCCCCGACGCGCGGCGTTCAGAAACCGTTCGAACCTGTCGTCCTTATTCATAGTTTTCTTCGCTCAAGCTTCTCGTATAGAGACTTGAGCTTGCGACGGGCGCGGAAGGCGCGAATGCGGACCACCCCCGAATTCCAGCCGGTCAGCTCGGCAACTTCCGCCGGAGTTCTTTGTTCCATCTCCAGCATCGTGATTAGGAGACGTTCCGCTGGCGAAAGTCCATCCAGCAGTTTCTGCAGGACCTCCCAGGCCGAGCCGTCGGAGCCCGAGCCTGTTGACTCATCCGCCGGAAGCAATTCCAGGACCGCCTGCTGGGCGTCGGACAATTCCGACCACAGGCACAGCGGACGCCGCTTCTGCGATCTCAGCCTGTCGATGCAGGTCGAGACGGCGACCCGCGACACCCAGTGCTCGAAAGGCACCTGCCCCCGATACTGTTCCAGCCGGCTGAACACTTTCAGGAAGACCTCCTGCATGAGGTCTTCCGGATCGTCGCGCTGCGGCAAATGGGCCCGAACCACCCGGCTTACCAGCGGCTGCAAATGCTCGACCAGCCGGCGCGAGGCCGCTTCGTCCCGTTGCCGCACCTGGTCAAGGCATTCTGACAGATTAATCGCAAGTTCAGTCATGTCGCCGGTAACGCTCCCGGCGATGTGCTCATAGCTGGTGACGCCAGGGAAAGCGATTTGTTACGCGGCATTTACAGGACTACCGCACTCCATGACGCTATCGCGAGTTACGAAACCACAAGGAAGTCCGCCAGGTCTTGGACTGGGCGAGCCTCTCCTGGGCGACCGGCTGAGTCGCATGGAAGCCCCCCACATGAGTCCTCGCGCTTGCGGGTGTGGCCTTGGCCTGCTGAAATGCGCCCATGACGCCGGACCAAGAACCTGACGCCTTGCGGGAACAAGCCCCGCCCTGCGCGCCGCCGCCGGAGACGCAACGGCTGATTGATGAGCTGTAGCGGGAGGAGTTGCGCGAGGCCCGGGCGATGGCGCCGGAACAGAAGCTTCTGCTCGGCGAGGAACTCTTCACTTACGCCTGCTCCATCACGATGGCAGGAATCCGAAACCAGTATCCCGAAGCGGATGAAGCGGAGCGACGGCGCATCCTGGAGCAACGGTTGGAACTGCAGCGCAAACTGGAGGGGCGCGCTTGACCGCGGAGACGAGCTTGATGGTGCGCGTGGCCGATGCCCTCACGGCGTCGGGTGTCGCCTATCTTCTGGCCGGCTCCTTTTCGAGCAATTACTACGGCATCCCACGGTCTACGAAGGACGCGGATTTCGTGGTGGAACTGCGAGGCGGGGTGGGACGCGATTTCATGGCGCGGTTGGGATCAGACTTCGATGCGAAGAACCTCTGCTCCAGCTTGCACTAAGCAAGCCCGATGTGAAACGCGCAGCGTGGCTCGACGCCTGAACGACGGAGGGGCGGCTTACCAGCCGCCCAATGGACGGCGACGAGTATGTCGCCGCTCCAATCGCACGCCGCAGAGAACTCAGTGCGCCAAGATGCATCACGTAAGTAGGGGGGCAATCGGGTCGCATCCAAACCGTCGATCCGAGACCACGAAGAGGCTTGGCAAACTTCGTCCGGCTGCACACATTACCCCTCACCATGAAACCTTACCTGCTCCTGATCTCGTTCCTGCTGACTCCCGG
>VHDG01000869.1 GCA_016871475.1 Verrucomicrobiota bacterium | reverse complement strand
TCCTTGTGGCGAGGCGAATTCACAGGGTTCTCAAACGGTGTCTTGTCGAAGGTTTTCCCTGCGTGAAGGTTCAGTGCGGGTTTGGGATCAAACGTTTCCAGCTGGCTGTAGCCGCCACTCAGGAAGATCCAGATAACCGATTTCGCTTTCGGCACGAACATCGGTCGGCCGTCGGGTGGTTTCCCGGTCTCTCCCTTGTGCCCCTCAGTCGGCGAGGATTCCCGGGCATGGCCGTCTTTCCAAAGCATGGATCCCAATGCCACTCCCGCGAAACCCATTCCTATGTCAGACAGGAAGTGTCGCCTGGGAAGCCGGCCGCAGAACGAGGTGAAGGAAGGTTTGTTCATCGAATGGTTACGAAGTCGTGGTGATTGAACAGCGCATGGAGAAGGCTTTGGTGTCCCGACTCCTTCGTATCACGCAGGAATTCCCGCGCGGCCTCGTGCTCAGCGGGGCGGGGTTGTCGCGAAAGAACGGTTTCGAACGCCGCTCGGATAAATGCGTCGGGCCCTTCTTCGCCTTCGGCCTGGAAACGTGTCGCGAGTCGGGCTGCCAGAGCGCGGCTGCGTTCGCTGGAGAGTCGGCTGTTGGCCATCGCCAGTGCCTGCTGCGGGACAATGGTCTCCGTGCGTCGGTAACACTCCATGGGGCTTGGTGCATCAAACATCTCAGCAAACTCGCTGGCACCTCCCGGTTCAGGAAAACACTCAAAATAGATGCTCCGCACTCGCGAGTCCTCGGCCTGCGAGTTCGGTAAAGGTGGACCTGAGTGCCCAAAGTCGAGTTCGCCTGCGACATGAAGAATACTGTCACGGACGGCTTCGGATTCCAGTTGCCCCGCGTTCATTCGCCAATAGGTCTTGTTCTCAGGATCGGCTGTCCGACCAATCCCATCGGGCTTGCTCGACCTCCGGTAAGCCCGGCTCGTCACGATCTGGTAGTGGATGGGCTTCATCTGCCATCCATGTTCCATCAGCTCCACCGCCAACCAGTCCAGAAGTTCGGGATGCTCAGGGGAGGACCCATTCCGACCGAAATCGAACATTGAATTGACGAGGGGCGAATGAAAATGCCGTGTCCAGATATGGTTGATCGCAACACGGGCGGTGAGTGGATTTGTTGTGGATCCTATCCATCGAGCTAGCGCGAGTCGCCGTCCGGAACTCGTGACGGGATAGGTGGGTCCCAGTGGCGTGTGTTTCCCCGGAACAGCGGACTCAAGCTCTGCTGCCGCAGCCAGTGTAGATTTCGCGGCAGACTCGGCTTCCTCCCTGGCCTTCTTGATCTGGGCTGCTGCCTTGTCGTCTGGCTTGCGGTTCGGATCCGCGCCCGCAATGGCTTGTTGCATCTCGAGCAGGAGCACGGCTGTTTCCCGTTCGCCCTGCCGTGCCTGGGCTTTGCGAAGAGTGAGAGCCTTCTGTGCCTTCGCCGCGGTCTGGGATTTCTCATCGGCATGAGCCTGTTCCGAGTTGCCTTGTTGCCACATCTGCCAGGCCTCGTCGGCTAGAATCCGGGCTCGAACGGATGCAAGCTCTGCGTCTGCCACGGCCAGGGCGTTTGAGGATGCGAGCCAGGCAAACTGGGCTCGCGCAGAATCCGCCAAAGCCTTGGTGTGAACCGCCAATGGTGCCTCGCCAGCGAGACTTGAGAGGTGGGTTTGTGCGTCGCTCAGCTGTCGTTCCGAACCTGCGCAAGCTTCCGCAGCTGTCCGTTGTGCCGCGATCGCCTTCTGCTCATCCTCGCGCTTCGCGAACTCCTTCAGTCCAGGACGGCTAAACAACAGAGGCATGGTCACCGGCTTGATGTCCAGAGCCGCCCCACTCAGAAAAGCCGGAAGCCCCGGCGGCACGCTCGGTTTGTTTTCCGGGATGCTGCGTTCGTCTCCGCGCAGATAGAGGTAGGTGGGAGCCTGGGGTTTCTCATCGAACACACTGACCAGGCCGTTCGTGATGACTTTGCGGATGACGCTGTATTCGTATGGCTGGAACGTACCGGGGTCGGGTTCACCCTGCACCCGGTCCTGTCGGACCTGCAAAGGTTCGAAAAATGCCCG
>VHDG01000868.1 GCA_016871475.1 Verrucomicrobiota bacterium | reverse complement strand
GGGTTCCGCGGGTGAGGAGGTTGGGCTGGAAACTGCGGCCCAGGGCGATACCCGCGCCGATCAGCCCCGTTCGTGCGGGATGATCCATTCCTTGACGGGCGACATCCGCGAGCGATCCAACAAGGCCTGGGCCATCAGTCACATCCCCGAGGCTAGCGGAAGACGCGGGCTTTCAGGTCGGGGCGGTTGGTCCGGAAGTAGTCGGCCAGACCTGGCGACTCCCAGCCACCGCTAAGCGGACGTGGGGCATGAACACGAACCTGTGTCAACGCGAGTTGGCGTTGGGGCTTTACCGCCACTGGTGCGCCGCGTGCGCGAAGCCCGCTGCCGATATGAGGGAGGCCCAGGAGGATGCGATGGCCTAGGCCTCGCTACCTATCGACCAATCGATATCCGTGCTTGAGGAACTTCTTGGAGTTGTTCGGGCGCCGGAACTGACTAAGTGGATCATCCTTCGTAATCTCGTACCTCTCCACCTTCTTGCCGGTCGCCTCCTCCCATGCAGCCCTGTCCTTCTTGTTCTTCTTGTTCTTCTTGTATATCTCGCGGTACCGCAAATAAGCGTCATAAGGGTTGAGCTCAGGGTCTTTGTCCGGCATCTTGCTCGCGGCAAAATGGTCACTCTGCACGTAGTTCTTCTGGAAGTTCTCAGGATTCGCCCCGGGACGTATGACATCCATCTGAGACTCGTCGAATTCCTCGCCAGGAGCATCACCTCTCCTGAGATATTCCTTGCGTGCGTCGTAGTTGAACTTGACACCCCTTTCGGTCAGCTCGTTGAGGGCTCCCTGCATGGGCGCCAACTTGACGGCACCCTCAGCTTCCTCCCGTTGTTTCCTCGACATGTCGTCTGCTACCTGATCACTCGACGGCATGTAGTCCCCGAGTAGTTCGGGCATCACGGTTCGAGGGCGGGCGCGCTGGTCATGAAGTTCCTGAGCTTGGAGCACCTCTGGGCTCATCTCATCAAGGGCTCCTGGATTGCCCTTGTCCTTTCTTGGCTTGACCGTCTTCTTCGCGACCTCGGGCTTGATCATGGGCTCTTCCACGTCGCCAAGCCCCGGACGTGCCAGTCTCTTCACATCTCGCTCGTCCATCTCCGGTACGGAGAGCTTTTTCACACCTTCTTCGTCCGACTCATCTGGCAAAGATCCCGGGCCCGACGCGCTCATGGACGTGCCAACTTTCCATTCGGCCTGCATCTGCTCACGCATCCGTTGCATATCCGCAGCCGCGCGCTTCCGCTGTGCCTTACGCTCCTTTTCGGCACTGGCAATAGGCCTGAACTTGTCCACACGGTCCGTGGTGTACGCCTGCATCTTCTCTGATAGCTGCTGCTGAAAGCCCGTGAATCTTGCGGCAGCTGCTCGATCCTCGTCCGTCTGTGGCTCTGGGCGAGCCTCAGCACGCTTCGCCAACTCTGAATGCAGCATTTCATTCTGCTGTCCTACACCGCGAAGCCTTTCCTTCGCGTAGCTGTATTTGAAGCCAGAAATCTCATCTTCGTTGGCGATATCTCCAAGAAGTCGACGTTGTGCATGCGCTTGAACTGCGCCTTGGTAGGAGTCTCCTCCACGTCGCTGTGCCTCCTGGATCCCGAGGTACCGTGGATCCTTGTCAGGCTCGGGAAGTTTCAGCAGGGCCTGCGCGTAGTTGTCAACGCTCCCTTCGCCCCCTTTGGACTTCGCCGCCTTGCGACCGGCCTTCTCCCGGGAATAGGTCTCTTGGACGGCATCAGCAAATGGATCCACGACCTTGCGGCGCATTTCGGGGGCTGCCGTGTCATCTTGCGCCATGGCAGTCTGGGGATTATCGCCCATCAAATCTGCCCTGCTGTCCGCGGGCTGTTCACCAACGCCGGATTGCACAAGTGCTTGTCGACGACTGAGGAGCGGCTGCCCCTTGAGAGCAATGTCCGCGTCTTCACCCTGTCGACGCTGATTCACCTGTTGCAGGTCCTCGTCGTTCTGGCGCGTGCGGCCCTCAAGTGCCCGTTGCGCGTCTCTGAGCTCGCGTGTTGTCCTACTCCGGTCTCTCATCCGCGTGAATGCTCGTGCGA
>VHDG01000867.1 GCA_016871475.1 Verrucomicrobiota bacterium | reverse complement strand
TCCATTCCGCAACCGGCTTCATCTTCAGCCATCCTTCAATCGCACCGGCGTCGATGCCATCCATGGCGCTCAACCCTTGCTCAAGCGGGATGCTGATCCATCGGAAGGACACCTGGGAGAGATTCTTGTAGCGGGCCTCGAATTCAGGTGCGAGGGAGTCGGCTCCATGGTTCCAGATCTGCTCGGAGAAGATCTCCAGCGAAGGGTGTTCGAGTTGGTGAACCAGAACCTTGCAGGTTTCGGCTGCTGGCGTCCTGGGGTATCGACGCATGGCTTCCTGGGCGGCATTCCAGGCCTCCAGGGGTTGATCCTGGGAGTTCAACGCCTCCGCGAGAGTCAGCCAGAAATCTGCTGAGCTGGGATGGGTTGGACGTCTGAGCGCGAACTCCCTCAACGCGCGCGCATGGTCTGAAACCGAGGATCGACCTAGGTCCAGCGTGCTGGCCCATGTCAGGCGGTCGAGTTCAATGGCCGCAAGAGCGGTGGGATCTGCGTCATTCAGATGGAAACGCGTCAGGTTTCGGTAGAGTTCCACGCACCGTTCGTTCGTGATTCCGCCTGGCAATCGAATCGTGGGGCTCTCAGCGATGAACACTTCTGAAGAGGCGAACAGAATACGGAGAGCGGCCTGTAACTCGGCTGCCTCGGGCATCGGATCATCCTCGGCAGGGGGCAACCCCCAGTCTGTGGTTTTGTAGAAACCGAGAGCCTGGCGGGCGAGGAAGTCGTAGAGAGTGGGAACCATCGCATCCGAGGTGATGTTGGTGGTCAACAGTCCGTTGAACCGGGCGATTGGGAGGGCTTGGAGTGTGGTTGCATTGGTCAAGGACGCCTGGAAGAGGGAATCGATTTCCCGGAGGAGTCGCGGGAGGCTCCAGCCGTTCAAGTCGGGGCCCTCGGTAGCTCCGAGGTCAGAACG
This sequence comes from Verrucomicrobiota bacterium, assembly GCA_016871475.1. Taxonomy (GTDB): domain Bacteria; phylum Verrucomicrobiota; class Verrucomicrobiia; order Limisphaerales; family UBA11320; genus UBA11320. The sequence continues at coordinate 1,145 of VHDG01000867.1, read as the reverse complement.
CGAAAGCAGGACCCATCGGTTCTCCTCGAAGTATCGTGCATGCCAGGAAGCGAGAATGGACTGGAGGATGGGCAGGGTTTGAGGCGGGGCGGCCTTCATGGCATGGGAAAGCCTTGAGATCCCTTCGTCGGGGAGCCCTCCTTGGATGATCATCTCGATCTGTGCCTTCCTTGCGATGGCACGTGCGGCATCGCTCCAATCGGCCTCGAGCACGGCGTTGGTCAGGATCGAACCCAGGGGCTCGAGTGCGGAGACGGGGAGCTGTCTCTCCATTGCGGCGCTGACCTGTCGCCAGGCTGTCGGGCGATCGACCTGAGCGGGTTGGGCGGACTGGCCGGACAGAAAGATGGAGAGAGAGAAGGCGAGCCACCTTGGGTAAGAATGTTTTCTGCTCATGACATCGGACAGTTGGACGGCTGAACTCTTGAAATGCTTCCGGAGGGATTGCGCACGATGCGGAAACTATTTTCGTGCAAAGGCTGAATCAAGAATGGTTCCAGGAAAATCGTGGGCTGAAAGATTGACTCGGGTCGGTTGGAACGGTAGATAAGCAGGCCGGTTGTGGCCCGTTCGTCTATCAGTTAGGACGCAGCCCTCTCAAGGCTGAGAGACGGGTGCGATTCCCGTACGGGCTACCAACTTTGTTCCATGCCGCTATTTCAGATTATCTTCAATCCCACCAGCGCTTCAGAGCTCGGCAAAATGCCGCGAGAGCTTCAGCTGGAGATATTGGGCCAGTTCCGAGGGCTTCCACACGCTGCCATGACCAGCGAGCTTGAGCGGTTTGGACATCTGGAGCGTGACGGCAAGACGCTCTATCGATTCCGGCTGGGGGATTATCGTGTTTATTTTGAGCGGCATGAACTGGGTGTCGTGGTGCACCGCATCATGAACAAAAACACGCTGAAGGACTTTTTGTTCCGATCCAGTCTCCCGCTGGGTGAAGATTCCGCGCTCCAGGATAATCCCAAGTTTTGGGAATCCATCGACGCAGCTGCTCGCAAGGGTTGATCTCACCCCCTCCAACAAGTGTCCCTGCTCGATCCGGATCCCAGGGGCACGCCTGCCTCACCTGCTCGATCCGGTGAAACAGTTTCTGCAGGTGGTTGTCGTTCCCTGTGTTGCGGCGGTGCAGGGTTACCCTG
>VHDG01000866.1 GCA_016871475.1 Verrucomicrobiota bacterium | reverse complement strand
CTTTTAAGGCAAGAACAGCCTCTCCTCGGCAAGTGTTGCCGTGCCACTAGTGTCAAACTGCCCATACGATGTGCAAAAAGTGACTATGTCAGTGTCTCATAAAGAGCTGGTTTTGTGGAAAGGGAGCTTCACCCCAACCAAGGCGCGAGTTGCGCGCGGAACTCCGCAGCAATCTTTCTCTAGCGCAGTTTCCGCCTCTAGGCCATGTTGAAGCCGCTCCCTCCAGGCAGCTTGCGAGCGCCAGCTCGTCCTCCTACCTGGGTTTGAGCACCTATGTTGTAACAATCATGAAACAGTCCTGCTCCAGCTTACTTGCAGGCTTCAGCATCGCTTTGGCGTGCCTAAGTCTGACAGCCCGCGCCGAACAAGTCGTGATCAGCGAGATCATGTACCATCCTCCTGGCGATCTTCCGGAGTTCATCGAAGTTCAAAACAACACCTCCACCCCACTGGACATGGCAGAGTGGCGACTTCGCGATGGAGCTGATTACGATTTCCCTGCCTTTAACCCCGCCCAAGCTGATCAAGTTTTTCTTAAACCCTTCGAACGAATCCTTCTCACCTCCACGGATCCCGCCGCGATGCGATCGGCTTACAACGTGCCAGCCAATATCCGGATCTTCGGACCGTGGAGCGGTGCGCTCGACAATGCGGGCGAACGGATCACGTTGAAGGACAAGAACGGGGTTTCGCTATGCACCGTCGCCTACAACGACCGCGGCCGATGGCCTGTGGCTGCGGATGGGGCAGGCCACACACTGGTCCTTCGCAATCCAGACCGTCATATTGATGATGTCCGTAATTGGACCATCAGCTCGAAGCGTCTTGGCACACCAGGAACAGAACCGGCTGCCGCGCCGGAGACCCCCGTAACCAGCCCGGAAGTGAATCTCAGCGAGGGCATTCCATTCGTGAACTACGGCGATACATGGCGCTTTCACGACCAAAACGTGGATCTGCTCACTGCCTGGCGTGCCCCCGACTTTGATGACAGCTCGTGGGCACAGGGGCCCGGCCTGTTTGGATTTGAAAATGCCGCACTCCCATCGCCAGGAATCCGAACCCCGTTCGCGGACATCAATCAGCTGACCTACTACGCGAGAACACGCTTCACCTACAACGGTCCCATCACAGGCGTGACGCTGTCGATCGACCAGATCATCGACGACGGCGCGGTGTACTATCTGAACGGCACCGAGCTAGGACGTTCGGGCATGCCAGGTGGAGCCATTGGATTCGGAACCCGAGCAAACAGGACCGTCGGCGACGCCACTGAAGAACTGAATGTCATCACGGTTCCGGGAACCTCCCTGCGCGAAGGCGTGAACGTGCTAGCCGCCGAAGTGCACCAAGTGGGAGCAACCAGCTCGGATATTGTGTTCGGCGCGAGGCTAAAGATCTCAGCGCCTTCCCAACCCAGCCTGCTCATCAACGAAGTCCTGCCCGGAATCGCAGGAACGGGCTTCGTCGAGTTCTTCAATCCCAGAGCCACGAACGTCAACCTTCGGAACCATTACATCACTGACGATCCCGGAAATCTCGCAAAGTTCAGAATCGATTCTGACATCGTCGTGCCACCTTCCGGACTCGCGTCGATCGGTTTCACGGAATCCGGACTGGCTGTTCGAAGCCCGGTTCGGGTCTATCTGGTTGATACGGATGGCCTCACCATCCTGAATGCCATCGACAGTGCCATACCTTTGGATGGGCGTTCCCTGGGACGCAAACCGTCAGGCGGCGGTTCATGGTTCCTTTTCACAGACCCCACCCGCAACGCCCCCAATGCCAGCGTCTCGGGTCTGGCCGCGTCGCTTCGCCTCAACGAAGTCCACTTTAGTACCACCAACACGATTGACTGGGTTGAACTCCGAAACGGCTCCGACACAACGATTCCACTCAATGGCTTGTTTCTGGCCTCGCGATCAGACCTTACAGATCGGATTTCGCTGACGGGCTCAGTCGCAGCCGGGGGATTCGTCAGCCGTGACACATCGTTCCGACTTTCCGGTGGGGAAGCCACAGTCTTTCTGGTCAATGCTTCCGGCACGGTACTCGGTGCCCAGGTGTTC
>VHDG01000865.1 GCA_016871475.1 Verrucomicrobiota bacterium | reverse complement strand
CGCTGATGCTCCAGCTGGGAGTGGCGTCGCAACAGGCAGCGCCTGCGCCCGCAGTCACGGCGACCGATTATCCGAGCCTGGCTGCTGCCATTGCCGCCCAGCCGGGCAAGGCCATCTTCGTGCCGCCGGGGGATTATGAAATCTCGGAAGCTCTGGTCATTCGAAGCGATGGAGCCGGCTTGTTTGGGCCCGGACGCATCATTCAAAAGAATCCAGGGTCCGGGATCATCCAGGTGACCGGGGCGCGCAAGACAGTTCGCAATGTGCCGTGGAGGCCGAGAGCTGTGAAGGTCTGATCCTTGATGGCCTGCGTGTCATCGATAACCGATCAGCCCGCGGGGTGCTGCGGTTGGAACGGTGTGTCAAACCCCAGATCCGTCACTGCGTCATCGAGAACTACATGACCCTCAGCATCGACGGAAGCGGAATTGTCGCGAGCGGATGCCAGGGGATGCTGATCGAGGGAAACAGCATTATCGAACAGAACCTCCGGCCCACCCGCGAGCTCAAGGACCGCCACAAGCTCGGCCAGTTCTCGAAACGAAATGAGCGAAAGGGGAATCTGATTTCCCAGCAGGTTTGGGATGAGGGTTACGTTAACAACTGGCATCAAGGTTCCGCCGCGGTGGTGACGTCGCCGGAATCCACGGCTTTCACCCGGATCGTGAACAATCAGATTGAAAATGCCGCCCAGGGGATCGATCTGCACGCTGACTACGTGACGGTGAGCGGGAACATGGTGGTCAATTCGTTCATCGGGATGAAGGCCATGCACGGTTCACGTCATGTCATCATCGCGAACAACCAGTTTGTGCGGAACGATCTGTGGGCGATAGGGTTGATGCCGGGCACCGCCTCACATCGGGCTCGACCGAAAGGAGACCACGGCCCCGCACAACCGGCCAACGTGGATGGCGGCTCGATCATCGTCAACAACATCATCACGGAGTTTGGCTACGGGGATTCTCACTGGATTTGGAGCCCGGATCGAAACACCTGCGCGCCGCTGCTCTTCGACCACGGCCAGCGGGTGGATAACCCGCCCGTCACGGACGTCGTGGTCAGCGGGAACATCATTTATGATATCGGGCGCGACCGGATCCTCGATGAAGGTGTGCCTCGCGAGGAACGTCCACGGTATCGCTATGCCGTGGTGGTGGACGAGACGCCGACCGGTCCCAAAGGTCTTCGCTTTTCGAACAACCTGTTTCATCCCGGCACGCTGGGCATTTCGAACGTGGAATTGAACCCATGATGCAGGACTGCCGTCCCAACCCTTGCCTGCTGGGGGAGATGGGGGCATTTACGAGAGAGTTACAGGATTCCGAACAAACTCTCTCAAGTAACCAATCTGAGGGCACGGCCATCGGTCGACATGCCCTGGTCCACTCAAGGCAGCAATGGCAATCCCAACTCTCTTGGAAACTCATAGTGCTTGGCCGCTGCCTTCTGAATGTCTTTCTCGATGTCCATCAGACTCTGGTGAGTCGCCTTGAGGTCGATTTGCTCTTCCCCCACCGCCGTGCTGATGTAGCGGGAGATGTTGAGATTGAAGTCGTTCTTTTTGATCTCGGAGAACAGGCCCTGGAAGGTGCTCTCGAAGGATTCCGTCTCGTAGTTGTCGGAGAGGCAGCGCAGGAAGAGGAAGGACAGCAGTGCGTTTCCCGGGCCTCTTTCAGAGCGATGGAGATTTTGGAAAGAAAGTCAGCGCGGCTTTGCCCTCCTTTGGATTCGGCCAGGTTGGCGCCTATTGAAGTACCGACCGCAAGAGCTGGTTTGCCAAGGTCCGAGAGGCACCCGGGTTCTTATCCAACACCTGACACAGCTTCACGACCCGCACCTCAAAGGCAAAGGCTCGCTCGCCAATGTCCTGTGGTTCACCACTCATTGTTCCTCGCTTCCAAATTCAGACTTATCTCTTCCTGTGTGATAGGGCGCCGGCTCTTCGCGGAGCACGGATGACAGCGCGGGGCGGAGGATCAGCGCGCGCTCGCGCAGGGCATCGAGCATCCGCAGTTTTTCGACGATCGGACGCGCGGCGAGGCTCTGCCGGTAGCGGCGCTTGCTTTCGA
>VHDG01000864.1 GCA_016871475.1 Verrucomicrobiota bacterium | reverse complement strand
CCGCGGCACGGGGTGGCGCGGTGTTGGACTCCGTGGCATTCGGCATGCAAGCAGCCGACTTCTCGATTGCCCGCATTCCTGACGTATCGGGAAACTGGACGCTCGGACTTCCCACTCTCCAGGAGACGGGAACCAACCAGCCGGCGCTGCTTGGACTTGCTGAGTCGCTGCGCTTCAATGAATGGATGTCCAACCCTCTGGGGACCGATGACTGGTTCGAGCTGTTCAACACCTCTGGGCGCCCTGTGGACCTGAGCGGATTGTTTCTGAGCGATGACGCCACGCAACCTTCGAAATACCGTATTCCAGCCTTGTCATACCTTGGGTCTTCCACGAACGGATACCTCCGATTCTGGGCGGACAACGATTCTCCACAAGGCCCTACACACGTTAACTTCCGCCTGAACGATTCAGGTGAACCGCTTGTGCTGAGCCAGACGGATCTCACGTCGCTGCTGAAGGTGACCTTCGGTCCCCAGGCCCGTGGGATATCGGAGGGACTGCTTCCTGACGGAGACACAACCATCGTGAGGCAGTTTGGCGGTTCTGGTTCTCCCGGAGCACGCAACTTTCTTCCGCTTCCAAGCCTTCGCGTCCTGGAAGTGACCCCCTCAAACCCAGGAGATACCGGTGGCGCCCTGGAGATTCTAAACCTGGGGGAGACGGAGACATCGTTGGAAGGCTGGTGGCTGACAGACGACGAACGGCGAATCAGGAAGTATCAGTTTACGTCTGCAGCGAAGATACCGGCGCAGAGCGTTCTGGTTCTGCAACTGGCGGAGATCAACGCAAACCTGCCTCCTGCCCTTCATTTGCGACTGGACCGAATGGAAGGCGGACAGGTCATGTTGCTCGAGAGTGACAGCACAGGAACTCTCACGGGGTTTCAAGTTTCAGCGGAGTTTGGACCTTTGCCTTCAGGAGTGAGCGTTGGGTGGCAGCTGACCGCCGGCGGCCCTCAACATGCGCCGCTGCAGCAAGTCACCCTGGGATCAACAGCGTCCAATGCCCCGGTGCGGACCGGGCCCGTGATCATCAGTGAGGTGCACTACCATCCACCCGACCTGGCAGGGACGGACAATTCCCGGGATGAGTTTGTGGAACTTCACAACGTGTCGAGCACGTCAGTGATTCTGCGCTCCACTGGAGGTGATGCTCACATCTGGCGATTGCGGGATGCCGTGGACTACGAGTTCCCGAGTGGGACGACGTTGCAACCAGGCCAGTTTGCACTGGTCGTGTCCTTTGATCCTCAAACCAACGGTGTCACGACAGCCGCCTTCCGACAGCGGCTGGGTGTGCCAGCCTCCACCACCTTGTTCGGTCCGTTCGTGGGGAAACTCGATAACAGTTCCGACTCCATAGAGCTCGCGAGGCGGCTGACGGAGGACGCAGGCCCGAACGAGGATCCCAAGGCCACACCCGAAACCGTTGCCGATCGCGTTCGATATCGTGACGTTTTTCCCTGGCCCTCATTGGCTGATGGCGGAGAACAGGGTCGGGGCTACTCGCTTCAGAAAAACCCGATTTCAGGTTTTGGAAACGATGCAGCCACATGGGTTGCCGCCGAGCCCACACCCGGAAGGCCCGGCAACAGTTCGCCCACCGGACTCCCTCAGGTCACCCAACAGCCACAACCTCAAACCGTGTTGCAAGGACTGCAGACAACTCTGTCCGTGACGGTAAACAGCAACGATCCGCTGAGTTATCAATGGTTCCACAACGGACTACCGATACTGCAGGGAACGAATCGGGAGCTGGCTCGAGTCTTCGCGTTGGATTCTGATGCGGGTGAGTATCAGGTATTGGTCGGCAACCGGCTGGGTTCGGTTTTCAGTGCGGGAGCGAAGATCATTCTGGGACGTAGTCCGGGTATCAAGGCTTCGCCCAAGGACCAATTCGTAGCCACGGGTTCGCAAGCCAGCTTCACCGTCGAAGCCACCGGAGGCACACCCCTTGCCTACCAGTGGTTCCGAAGTGACGTCGCGCTCTCCACCGCGACCGATCGCACCCTCGTCATCGCTGCGGCGAGTGCACAGGACGAGGGACGCTACCGGGTGAGGATCTCCAATCCCTTTGGAG
>VHDG01000863.1 GCA_016871475.1 Verrucomicrobiota bacterium | reverse complement strand
TGGAACTTTTTCCGGAAGTAGTAGGTGAGATGACGATTGGCCGGGTTGGGTCCAAACGAGTTGGTGGTGCCCAAACCGGCTTCTCCATAGCCGAACTCGCCGCGTCCCATGCCCCAGTCCGTGTCATCATACGCGGCCGCCCGCCAGGATGTTCCCAGATCCACTCCCAGATCGTGATACTTCCAGGTCGATTTTTCCCCGATGAGCGTTTCGTTGTCGGGCTGAATGACGTTGGGAAGATACTCCGCGATCCGCCACTCCATCGCTTGAAAGGTTCCCGCCCCCTGCGGATCCTTGAACTCCGAGCTCTCAAACACGAGGCCGTTGGCGGGGAATCCCGGAAGACCTGTGTAGGTGATGACAGGTGTTTCAGGGATGGCGATGTCCGACTGCAGCCAGTCGAGATAGGCATCGCGACCCTGTTGGCCGGAAAGGCCGCTGTCTGCTGACTGGGCCTCAGAGGGGTCGTTGCCTCCGTCCCACGATCCACCGATGAAGGCGAATTTCTTCATGTCGGCAACTTTTTCGGCGAAAGGCTGATCTGCCTGCGAACCCGCAGCGGGCGGGGCTCCTGTCCAGCGGTCACGATCCGCTAGTTGGAATGCGGCCATTCGAACCTGGAAACGATCCAACAGGGGTTCGATCTGGTCGCGTTGCCAGATCAGGTCACGGAATTCGCGCACCACATTCTTATACTCCCGGACGTAGGCGGCTTTGTTGGGTGTGAGAACGGCCGCTTTGGAGAAATCCTCGCCGCCGTTCCAGTTTGGCCCCCAGCTCGTGTCGGAATCCCAGGGTAATGTCATGAGTTTACCGAGCGGCGTGGCGGGATCCGGACGGAAATACCAGGAACGGTTCTTGAGGTGTTCCCCGGTGTTCGGAGCGACATCATAGTGTCGAACCGCGTCCACCACCGTGTGGTAGCGGTAATAGGCGGGCCAGTCCACGTGGGTGTTCAGCCACAAGTCCGTTCGCTCAGGTCGCAGGTTCCACAGGATGTTATAGAAATCCGAGCCGTCGCTGACGCTGCCCGGGGCTTGATACCGCTGCACTTCCTTTCCATTCAGAATGTAGCTGTTGAGCTTGTAGAGATTTCCCTCAGGCATGGATCGGGAGCTGAGGAACCGGGAATCATAATCCTCGAGTGCCAGCATCATCCCAAAGAAATCGCCCAGGTGCTGGCCGTTGACACCGGTGGGAGCCTCCACCGGGGCGTCGACGACGCGGAAATGAAACCAGTGGGTGGAGGGTGATGGGACTCCGAAGATCCTCCACAGCTCGGAGTTCGCCATTTCATGAAGGCCCAGATTGGGGCCGCCGCGCGCCGACATCTTATGGGTGTTCAGGGTGCGCCATTTTTCAGAATACGGGCGACCGTCGAAATCATGAAACTGGGCGTAGTTTCCGCGGTTGAAGCGGAATCTGAAACTGCGTTTCCCCGCGCCACCGTAGCGATCGTTGCGTTGCCGCAGGCGGTAATGGATGTGGTCGTAAACCTCCCCGTTGTAAACAAAAGTGCCGTTCCAGTTGAACGCCTCGCGTGATTCAAAATTGTCCGAGGGGATTTGATCCCCTCCGTCGTAAGCCATGCATCGGGCCAGATCCGTGGCGTCCGTCAGCAGCGAATAGACCGGCACCGAAGTGAGGACTTCCTTCGGATGAACGTAGCCGTTGGTGCGTGTCACCGAACGGTTGATCGCCACGTAGTCCGGCACCCCGTTGTAAACATAGGCTGCAAAGTTGAGCGAAGGGTCATCCGAGTAGGGGACTTGCACCGATGTGCCCTCGGAATCGGTGGCAAGGATGCGGTATCGGATGAGCGTTCGGTTTGTCTGGCCGGCTATCACCGCTGTGTAGATGGAATCACCAGCGATGGCATCGCCGCCGGTTCCGTTATCGAGCATCGCGACGGTCACCCAGTTTGTCTCGGCTTCGAAAGCCGGATTGATGCGACGAGGGATGGAAGGGTTTGCTATGACCTGCGTGGTTGGATGTGCGAGCTCAGAGGAGATGTATCTGCCGGGCAGCACGATCTGGTATCTGAGCTGAACCCCTGCGACACCCTGAACATCGGTGATCCGCG
>VHDG01000862.1 GCA_016871475.1 Verrucomicrobiota bacterium | reverse complement strand
GAAGCGCCGTCGTCTTTCTCACCCCCCAAACTCTGGAAGAAACGAGTTACTAGAAACGAATTCCATCAGCGTTATCGCACACCGAGCCTATGAACCGAAAAAGCCTGGAAGTAACCATCGCCCGCCTCGAGCATCACCTGGAGTGCTGGAAACAGTTCAACGAGTATCTGGGTCTGGCTCGAAACAAGAAGTTCGGACCCGATGACGAAACCCAGTTTCTGGAAATCAAGTGCGTGATCACCCAGGAGCTCGAGTTGATCACAGCACAGCTGGAAAACCTCCCGATTCGCCGCGAGGACGCCCATTCCCTCTTCGCTGCAGCACCTTCCATCCGCTACCTCAGCGAGAACAACGAGTCTGATCTAAAAATACTCGAGAATCAGTGGCACAAGATGTTCATGAGCTGGCAGGCGGTCCTGGGTCAGCTGAAAGTCAGACGTGAGGAGCTGGCAAACCAGGGTTTCATCCGGTCGCTCATGGGCGCCCCCAAATCCAAGGCGCAACCCGTCGACAAATAGCCTGGGATCCCTCCGGGTTGGTGTCGGTCAGGTTACCGATCTTGTCTGGGCGATCATCTCCGGGAGGTCGGGCATTTCCCGGCGAGCGGGAATCCCCTGGATCAATCACCCGCTTCCGCAGGCCAGGAGGCGAGGACTTGGGCCCGCAGCTTGGGATTCGGATGATTACGCAGCGAGGAACCTGTGCCGGGTGGAAAGTCACGAGGCTTAAGGCGTCCGGCACGGATCGCGGTCAGTACGGCCGGCAGCAATGAATCATTCTGCGACATGCCCTGGAGAAGTTCTGAAACAGATTCCGCAGGCACGGTGGACCACCGGGCAAAAAGCGCTTCGACGTCCGAGCTCCAACCCCCTTCAGTCAACGCCAATGCAGCGTGTCCGAGCAGGAGCGGGGAGGTTTCGGTGCTGAGCAATTGCCTCAGGATGATGCGTGACTGCGGGCTGGGAGTGACCCGCACGAACTCGATCGCTTGAACACGTTCTTGAATGGGCCTTGAACCGTTCGCGATTCTTCTCAGAACTCCTGCTTGTGCCTCAGGATTGCCGCAGAAAGCATCGGCTTGCTCGGCTGATGCCACAACGTCCGGATTGGAACTTTGAGACAGGCTTCGAATAAGCTGCTTCACTCCCTTGTGCCCGGTCCATCGCTTCACGCTCTTCTGGCCTCGCATGACGCCACGTAGCCCGGCAGCGCATAGCTCGGGAGAAACCTCAGCCAACTGCTGCAGCCTGGAGAGAATCAAGTCGGTCTGCTCACTGCTGCCGTTCTGAAAGCAGCGATGAACCGTCTCCTCCATCAGCCACTGAACAAAAGCATTGGTGCCCGAAGTCTCGACCAGCTGGATGGTTCGCCCAGGATCCTGAATCGTCCAGGGTTCCCATGCCCGCCAAACCACAGCCTGTCGCAACGCCGGTTTCATTGATGTCGCTCCTTGAATACCAAGCTTTGCTATTCCCATGGCTGTCGCGGGATCCAACAAGGCGGGTCCCGTCCTCCCGATCATTAAGTTCAGATCGCTGAACCAGAAGAGAGTAACCCAGGACTCCAGCTGGACTTCCGGACGAGCATCTTGAACTCCCAGGGACAACACCTCGCTCACTTCCGCCGGAGTCAGAGAGACATCGCGAGCCGCTCGGAGTCCTCGCACCCGTATCGGGGCTTCGCTCCCATGAAGCCAGGAACGAACGACATTGGCATCCAGAGGTACCGCGCCAAAAGCCATGTTCGTTCCCCCGGAATACTCGCGAACTGTGTCGCCCTGGAGACGCCAGATGCCCCCGATGGGATCCACCGTGCATGAGGCACCTCTGGCAAACGCGGTCATGGAGCTCGTGCCAAGGATGCCGCACTTCGTCCATAACCAGGCAGCGGGAGAGACACGGTGGGGCTGACGTTCTCCTTCAAGAGGAGGCATAAGGCCGGGCGTGGACGGCCGCCTCAGGCTGGACGGAAACCGGGATTCGAACCGGGCTCCTGGAAGGATCTCATGAATGGAAGTGTTCGGCCCGCAAGCAGCCAACAGACGTCCTTCCCGGTCCCAAGCCAGGGCCTCCACGAGGTCAGG
>VHDG01000861.1 GCA_016871475.1 Verrucomicrobiota bacterium | reverse complement strand
CTCCCTGGTAGCCCAGGTAAAAACCGGCCATGGCGGTCAACACCACCATCCCGCTGAGCCGGGCCTTGAAAAGCTCCATCCAAACGCTCAAAGGCGAAGCGTTCGAGGCACAACCGGGATTGGGACTTATCACGGTGTCCAGGTTTCCTGAGGGTGTTGGGCTCAATGTTGAGGACCCGGGACCGAAGTCGCCGATGTGACCCGCGACGATGCGTTGCGGGAAGAGTTACTTTTACTGTTTTGATCAGAATGCCTTGCCAGCCGGATCTTGCGCGAACTCACCACCGCGAGACACGAAACTAGCGCCAGGCAAGCAGCTCCGAGAACGACATGGGCAGTGGCGACCCAGGGGTGCTTGCCCGTCCAAACCGTTATCGCGCCCAACAACGCCTGGGCTGCGATAAGCACCTGCCAAAGGATAGCCCCCCTCCCCAGCACGGCCCGCGGCCCGCATCGAATAAGCACGCGTCGAACCACCCAGATGCTAATGCCCACGACCAGCGCAGCCCCCACCCGATGCAACATGTGCAGATGTATATGAAGAGCGGTGATGGTGTGATCTGCGTGCTTGAGATTGATCACCATCAGGCTTTGAGGATCGGTGTCAGGCCACAGCTTGCCATAGGCGAGAGGAAAATCCGGCACCGCCAACCCCGAATGCTGATGTCGCATCGCTGCTCCCAGGAACAATTGAAGCAGCACAGCCACTGCCCCGATGACAAACAGCCGCGCCATTCCTTCAGCCTTCCAGCTCGGGCGCAACCGGTGCCACCAGGGGGAAACCGCGATCCCGATCACACACAATAGAACCAGGAAGGACTGGGCGAGCGCGGCATGGAAAATCCCGATCTCGTTCTTGAGGAGAGTCACTCGCAGTCCGCCCAGCAGACCCTGGAGGCAGACCATGAACAAAGCCAGCCAGGCAAGCCGCCGAAGCCAGGCGCGCGATTCAAAAAAGTGAGTCCAGAACGCCAGCACCAAGGTGAGCAAACCCACCCACGAGCCAAGAAGCCGATGCGTGTGCTCATAAAAAATCCCGCCCGTCCACTTGGATGGATGGAACGTGAACATGTTCTCACCGAACGTCGTGGGCCAGTCAGGGACGGCCATCCCCGCGCCCTTGCTCGTGACCAAACCACCCACACTGATCAACAGCAGTGTGTTCAAGGCGGTGAAGAGCGCAAAACGGCTGAGCCATGGATTGTTTTCAGTTCGATTCATCAAGGACGCTCTGTTGAAAAGCGAAAGCCGCCGCCAGCCCGAAGGGCGTGACAGCGGCTTACATTAAGAAGCTGATCGGAAACCTCAAGGAGGAATCCTTACTTGGCAGCAGGAGCCTCGAGTTCGAAGGAGATGCTTCCCTTGCCGCCCTTGACCTCAACTTTCTTTACCTGCTTCCCGGCCCGACGGTGCATGGCCTCAACTTCATAGGTGCCATCCGGAACGTTCTTGATCGTGAAACTTCCGTCCGCAGCCGACACATCAAAGAATGGGTGCGAAACCACAGTCACGTAGGCCAACATCCAGGGGTGCACATCACACTTGAAGGTCAGAAAGTCCTCAGGGTTGTCGTAGGTGTAATCCAAGTCAGGGCCCTTGGCCAACTGGGCCTTGTTGGTTTCCTTGTTGCCCGCCACTTTGGGTACAGCGTGCACGTTGTGGAGTGCGTCGTCAGAGTTGCGAACCTTGAACTTCTGGCCTGCCTGAACAGCAGAGATGTAGGGCAGGTATTCGCATCCCTTTTGGTCGAGAACAAAGTCATCGGTCCGTTTCGCAGCCCCGGCTGGTATGTTGGCCCCAGTCAATCGAACCACCACCTGCCCCAACTCTCCGCCGGCACCGACCATGAACACCCGGTTTTTGGGAGCGTCGGAAAGCTTGCTGCAGTTGGCATCGCCCTTGAGGGCTGCAGTTTTCTGAGCCAGGCCGGGTTCAGCCGGCGCAGCACCCTTGAAGGTGATTTTCCCAGTAATATCGCCAGCTTGAATCGCTACAGCAGTTCCGGCGAATACAGCCGTCGTGGCGAGCAGGGTTTGGAATTTCATAATTGTGAGTATCAGTATCTCTATCTATTCGGTTCATGTGC
>VHDG01000860.1 GCA_016871475.1 Verrucomicrobiota bacterium | reverse complement strand
AGCGGCGTGTATCGGATTGATGGGCTCCCGCCCGTGGCAGTGTTGAACCTGCAAGGCCGCACCTTCATGCCTGATCTTGAGAATCCCTTCCGAATGGTGGAGCGGGAGATTGATCGTCTGCAGCAGGAAACCCGGATCATCTTTGTGGATTTTCACGCTGAAGCGACCAGCGAGAAAATTGCCATGGGTCGGATGCTCGACGGACGCATCTCGGCGTTGGTGGGCACGCACACGCACGTGCAAACGGCGGACGAACAGGTTTTTCCCGGCGGCACCGCGTTCCTTTGCGACGCAGGTTTCACCGGAGGCTATGCCAGCGTGCTCGGTCGGGACATCGAGCCGGTGGTGCAAAGGTTTCTGACCAACACCCCCCAGCGCTTTTCCGTCGCGCGGGAGGACGTCAGACTTCACGGGGCTCTGGTGGACATCGATGAAACCACCGGCAGGGCCAGGAGCATTCATCGTGTTGCGGAGAAGCTTTTGGACGGAGGAGCCCATGGCACGCAAAAACTCTGATCCTCCGCCGCAAGCAGAGTTCCTCGACCTGTTTGCACCCGTCCCTGCAAAACCGCCATCCAAAGCAACGGAGGACAGCTCAGCCCCCAGGTCCGAGGCGGCACCCCAGCCCGCCGGCTCGACCCGGCAGGTTCATACGGTCTCACAGGTCACCACCTCCATCCGTCGCCTGCTCGAATCCCAGATTGGAAGGGTGTGGGTATCCGGGGAAGTCACCAACCTGCGGGCTCAAAGCTCCGGGCATCTCTATTTCACCCTGAAGGATGCCGGCGCACAGATCAGCTGCGTGCTATTCCGTGGAGAGGCACCCGCAACCCGACAGCATGTGAAGGATGGCCAGATGCTGGTGCTCGGGGGCGAAATCACCGTGTACGAGCCCCGGGGACAGTATCAGCTGAAGGTGAGCTCGGTGGAGTTGCACGGGCTGGGTGCCTTGCAGCAGGCGTTTGAGGAACTCAAGCGCCGACTGTTGGCTGAAGGGTTGTTCGCCCAGGAACGAAAGCGACCCATCCCGCGCCTGGCTCAACGGATCGGAATCGTAACCTCCCCCACTGGCGCCGCGTTTCAGGATGTCCTGCAGGTCATCCAGCGCCGACAACCTGCGCTGGAGATCGTGCTGGCCCCGTCCCGTGTTCAAGGTCAGGGCGCAGCTCAGGAAATCTGCGAGGGCATTCGCGCCTTGAATCAGCTGCACGCCAGCGGACGGCGAACACTGGACCTGATCCTCATCACGCGAGGCGGTGGCAGCCTCGAGGATCTTTGGGCCTTCAATGAAGAAGCGGTCGCAAGAGCCGTTTATGCCTCAGCCCTTCCGGTCATTTCCGCGGTGGGACACGAAATTGACGTCACGATCAGCGACTGGGTGGCCGACCTGAGGGCTGCCACCCCCACAGCTGCGGCGGAGATCATCACCGAAGGCGCATTCTCCAGCCGACAGTTCATCCAGCGAGCGGGCGAACGTCTCCAATTCCTGGCACATCAATGTCTCGAGAGGGAAGCCACCCGGCTGGACCACGTCACCCATCGGTTAATGCGCTGCAGCCCCACGCGATGGCTCGAGACCCAGTCCCAACGGCTCGATGACCTGTCGAACAGCCTGGCGAGGGCAGCTCAGGCGTGGATAACCCTACGCGAGTCCTCCTGCGAATCCATCGTCCGACGTTTGTCCGGCCTGAAGCCTTCCCGCGTCCTACAGGAAAGAAGACGGGAATGGATGGAACTAACCCGCCGGCTGGCAACCGCCGCTCGAGCCCAGATGCCCACCGCACGCTCACGATACACCCTGGCCACTCAACGGCTGGAGCTGCTGTCGCCCTCGCATGTTCTCCGTCGTGGCTACTCGATTACTCGCGACGCTTCCACAGGCGAAATCCTGCGAAGCAGATCCCAACTCACGCCAGGCCGAAGAATTGTGACACGCGTCAGCGATGGAGAGGCGGCCAGCCAGGTGGAGAACCCAGGGAACAACACGCCGCACTGATCTGATGAACCGTGGATCGGCTGGGAAGCGGAAACCTTCGACATCAGGTTTCTGAAAACCTGTGAGGCAGACTACACGGTTTGCGACGTT
>VHDG01000859.1 GCA_016871475.1 Verrucomicrobiota bacterium | reverse complement strand
TCATTAATGGTTCAGGCAGCCTGCATGATTGGCCTTGTTCTGAGCGGCGATGTCCTCGCACAGGAGTCGCCTTTCCAAAGGCACGCGATGGCGACCAATCATCTCAAGGCAGCGGCCGTCAGGATGTCCGATCGATGTTTGGCGGAGGTGCGTACTCTGCGCGACTGGGAAAGTCAGAGATTGCAACGAAAGGCGGAGCTCTTGGACATGCTGGGTTTGAATCCGATGCCCAAGCGCACTCCGCTGCATCCTCAGATCACAGGGACTCTGGATCTGCCCACGTACCGGATAGAGAAGCTGGTGTATCAAAGCTCGCCCCGGCTCTATGTCAGCGCGAACTTTTACGTGCCGAAGGGGGCGCCCGATCGCAAACCGGTGATCTTGTATTTGTGCGGACACTCGGCTCATCCCCAGGGAGCGAAGACACAGTATCAGGATCGATGTCATTGGTTCGCTTCCCGCGGGTACGCCGTTCTGGTTCTGGACACACTGGAGTTTGGAGAGATTCCTGGCGCGCATCATGGCACCCATAATCTGAATCTATGGCATTGGTTGTCGCTCGGATACACACCGGCAGGGGTGGAAGTCTGGAATGCGATCCGGGCGCTTGATTATCTGGAGACTCGGAAGGAGGTGGACATGAAGAGGGTGGGGCTCACAGGTATTTCCGGCGGTGGAGCCATGACCTGGTACACCGCAGCGGTGGACGAGCGTGTTTCAGTGGCCGCGCCGTCCTGTTCCACTTTCACCTATGGCAATCAGGCTGAGCATTGGCTGGCTGCCGGGCAATGTGACTGCATTTACTATCACAACACTTACGAGTGGGACTTCCCGGTGGTCGGAGCTTTGATCGCTCCCAGGCCCCTCATCATTCTCAGCGGACAGAAGGACACCATCTTTCCCCCCGACGGATATCATGCCGCATTTCAGCGCACGAAGCGGGTTTATGATCTGTATGCCGCCGGGGACTCTGACCGGATCAAGGAGGTGGATGAGGCGGTCCCACACAGTGACTCACCTCTACTGCTCGCCGAGGCCCGCCAATGGATGAACCGCTGGCTCAAGAATGATCCAAGCCCTGTGCCGGTGGAGCCAAAGCCCCCGGGTCTGCAAGAGAGTCCAAAAGCATTGGCCTGTCTTGCGACCGCGCCCTCCGACAACATCAACGATCGAATCCATGATGAATTTGTCGCGCTTCCCGAAGCGCGGATTCCGAAGTCGAGAGCGCAATGGGAGAAGCGGAAGGATGAGATCATGGACGGACTCAGGCGCCACACCTTCGGTCGTTTTCCAACCGAGCGGGCACCTTTTGAAGCAAAGCCTGTATCTGGAGGCGGAGGTTGGGCGCGATCGTATGCCGAGTTCAAGGAGGTGAGTCTGGTGTCCGAGCCGGGAGTCAGGATTCGCGTTCAGCGATTCCTCCCTGCAGCTGGGGCAACGAAGGCTCCACTACTGGTCCATGTGAAGCGCGCGGGGGATTCGATTTATTCCTCCGACTACGATGAGCTGCTGCCTTTGCTCGGGAGGGCATGGATTGTGATCGTGATGCCCCGATTTACGGAGCATTCATTTGGCGCCGCAGAAAGGGCTGACATCGAACGAACCGCGGCGTGGACTGGGCGGACCATCGCTTCGATGCAGGTCTGGGATGTGCTACGAGCCATCCATTGGGCGATCACCGAGGAGAAGATGGACGCTGGAAGAGTGATGGTATCCGGCCGTGGCGAAGCGGGCGCGGTGGCGTTGTATGCAGCCTTGATGGAGCAGCGGGTGAGCGGGCTTATCCTGGCTGACCCGCCGAGCTCGCACTGGCAGGGGCCGGCGATGTTGAATGTTCTGAGGGTTACAGATCTTCCAGAGGCCGCGGCAATGATGGCTCCGCGGTCGCTGGTTTTCCTGCGTGCCTTGACGCCGGGCTACGAGCGAACCCGGGAAACCCTGCGCGCCACTCGAAGCGCTGGCACATTGCGAATCCACGGAAGCCTCGCTTCCGCCCTGAGCCTGGACCTGCGTCTGGACCGGTAGAAGAGCTCATGGCGTGCGATGGAGCCTTTGACAGGTTTGCGATGCAGATTTTTCACCGCGTTGGCAT
>VHDG01000858.1 GCA_016871475.1 Verrucomicrobiota bacterium | reverse complement strand
TGGCTGCGGGAACGGGATTGCGGATGGCTGACTCAGCGGACCGAGCGACGGAAAAGGCAGCATCACCGAAGGTAGATCCTGTCATCCCACCGAACTTGAAGCTCAAGATGTGATTTATGTCCGGCGAATTCGACTTCATCACTACGACCGACCGGCCTGCCCTGCTGGGCATTTCCACCGTGGCAATCCATGAGTCTGTTCAGAGCGCTCTCACCCAGATGGGCTACAAGGTGCACACCACGCAGAATCACGGGGAGTTTCTCCATCGCTTCAACCAGGTCCCTTATCAGCTGGTCGTCCTGGAAGAGACTTTTTCAGAATCAACGCTCGAGATGAACGAGAGCCTGATTGCGGTTCAAGGCATGTTGATGTCCCAACGCCGGCACGCCGTCATGGTGCTGGTCGGAAACAGCTTCTCCACGTTCAACCCCATCCAGGCTTTTCAGTACGGCATGCATGCCGTGCTGAATCCAAACGAAATGTTCCTGACCCAGCAGCTGTTGGAGAAGGCGGTGGCGGACCACGACGTCTTTATCCACACCTTCCGCGACGCCATCCGTCGTCTGGCCTAGCTCGCGGGGGCGTCCTCGATCTTCGCGTGCTGTTGCAGAAAATCCACGACCTTCTCGTGGAGCAGTTGACCCACAATTTCCTGAACCGCGTTCTTCTCCTGCAGTTCCTTCACGAATTTGTCGGGGGGCGTCTTGTAACGCTGAGCCAGCAGCATGATCCTGTTGCTCAGCTCTTCGTTGCTGACCTTGATGCCTTCCTTGACCGCGATCTTGGAGAATAGAAAGCTCGCCTTGACCCGCTCTTTGGCGGTTTGGGCAGCTGCCTTCATGATGTCATCCTTCTGCTGATCGATCAGTTCCTGAGCCACGCCGCGTTGTTTGTTCTCAGCGACGATATTGTAAACAACGTTCCTCGTTTCCGCTGCGACGGCGGCTTCAGGCATCGCGAAGTCAACCCTGTCCATGAGGGCCTTGACGACCTGCGCACGGACGTTTCTTTGCTCGCGTCCGTTGGCTTCGTTCTGAAGGTCCGAGCGAACCCCTTCACGAAGCTGGTGCAAGGTCTCGGCTTTCCAAAGCTTGGCAAAAGCGTCGTCGAGCTCAGGCAGCTTCTGTTCTTTCACCTCGACGATCTCGACATCAAAGCTCCCTTTCCTGCCCTGGAGCTGGGGGGTGACAAAATCGGCTGCAAAATCGACGGTGACCGTTCGTTTGTCGCCTGCGCTGGCTCCCACGAGCTGTTCGGTGAATCCGGGAATGAAGGAGTTCTCAGCGATCCGCACCCAGAAGTTTGAGGCTGCATTGAGGCCACGAGCCACGGGGGCGATTTCCTGGATGGGTTTGCCATCGCAATGGCCCTGATAGTTGATCACCACGACGTCGCTGTTTTGAGCAGGGCGATTAGCCGTCAGGTAGTCGGCCTTTTGTTGGCGGAGGGACTCGAGCGCCTTTTCAACATGGGTGTCGTCCACCTTCTCGCTCGCGCGAGTCGCCGGCAGCGACCGGTATTCAGGGAGTTCAAATACGGGGACAGTTTCCAGCGTGAAGATCGCGGTCGCCTCCTGGCCCTGGGCAAACTGGACCTCCTCGACTTCGGGGTCTGTGATCGGCTCGAGTTTGTGCTGTTTGACCGCTTCCTGGTAGGCATCGGTCCAAAGCTTCCGCTTGGCCTCCGTGGTGATGTCCGGCTCAAAGCGCTTCAGGATCATCTCTCGCGGGGCCTTCCCCGGTCGGAACCCTGGCAGGGAGGCGTTTCGCACGAAATACTTGGTGGCTGCGTCAATCGCGGCATTCACACGGTCTGCAGCAACTTCGATGCGCAGCTGCTTTTTGCAAGGCCCAAGGTCCTGAAGAGTGGCGTTCACAAGATAATGATGTCAGTTCGACGTTGTGGAATTCGGCCTCTCCAAGCTCGAACTCCGCGAGGACGCAGTGCCGGCCTTCGAAAGGCGAGCGGAGGAAGCTATTGAGCCGACGGGGGAGCGTCAAGCCCGAGGTTCCTTGGATTCGATATCCCTGGTCTGGAAGCTCTCAAGGGCGGATGCGGTCGGCACCCGCATAGACATTGAAAGTGTTGCCTCTGAGGA
>VHDG01000857.1 GCA_016871475.1 Verrucomicrobiota bacterium | reverse complement strand
CGTCGATTTTGGCGTGAACGGCAACTGGCTCCACACGGGTGCCCAGGACTTGACGATAGGCCCAGAGCTTGCGCTGAGCAGGAAGGCTCGATCCAACTCTCAGCCGGCCCGGCTTTACGGCGCGCACGACGGCAACGGACGCATCTACTCGGCTCGAGTCGCGCTGGGCGTCGCCGGCTACGACTCTCGTCTGCGCACGGATCTTGAGTCGGAAATGTTTCAGAAGAACGCATCGGGTTTTATTCGTTTTGCTTTTGACGTGGATGCTGGTGCCCTGGAACGGCTGGATTCCGTTGCTCTCCGAGCCCAGTACGACGATGGCGTCGCCATCTGGCTCAACGGCGAAGGCGCCGTTCGCCGCAACGCTCCCGCGGTTCTAACGTGGAACTCGACGGCGACGTCGAGTCATCCGGCTGGCAATGGCTCGGTTTGGGAAGTGATCGAACTCTCGCCCTGGATGTCAGCGCTGCGCTCCAGGAACAACGTCCTGGCGATACAGCTTTTGAATCAGTCGGCCGCGGACACGGACGCCCTCGCGCTCGCCGAGCTGATTGCCCAAACCATTGAGCTCGGCCAACCCGCCTTCTTTGCCACCCCCACTCCCGGCGCGGCCAACTCCCAGGGCGTCGCGGGATTTGTCCGAGACACCTCCTTCAGCGTGCAACGCGGCTTTTTCACGAATGCGTTCAACCTCGCGATCTCAACCCCAACGCCGGAAACCCAGATCTACTACACGATCAATGGTGGGGAACCCAGGCCGGCCAACCCGGACGCCGCGGTGTACTCGGGGCCCTTCGAAGTAGCGCGAAGCTCCGTCGTTCGCGCGGCTGCTCATCGAGCTGGTTGGGAGCCGACAGACATCGACACCCAAACCTATCTGTTCGTGAACGATATCGTCCGGCAACCCTCGCGCCCAGCCGGCTGGCCGATTTCAGGCTGGCCACAGAACATCGTCGACTACGAGATGGATCCCGACGTGGTCGACAGCCCCTTGTATCGAGATCTGATGGATGACGCCTTGTTGCAAGTCCCCACGCTGTCCTTGACCACGCCTTTGGAAAACTTGTTCGGTCCGCAAGGCATTTACTCCAACCCCGACCTCACAGGCGACGCCTCCGAACGCCCCGTGTCGATGGAGTTCATCGACCCCAACACGGGCGCTGAATTCCAGACCGATGCGGGGCTGCGCATTCACGGAGGCGTCAGCCGGACAAGCGGCGTGAAACTCTCACTTCGCCTCCACTTCCGAAGTCACTATGGAACTCCCAAACTGCGATTTCCTGTGCTGGGTCCGAGCGGTCCCTTCGAGATCGAAACGCTGGTGCTTCGGGGCCAATGGAACGACGTGTGGCATCACACCTTCGACGACAATTGTTGCGGCACTTACTTGAGGGACGAATGGGCGCGTCGTGCGTACGCGGATATGGGCGGCGTCAGCGCTGTGGGAACCTTCGCGCACGTGTATCTCAACGGCCTTTACTGGGGACTCTACAATCCCGTGCCTCACCTGGACGCGGATTTTCTCGCGACGCGATTGGGCGGCTCAAAAGAGGACTTCGATGTTCTCAAGAACTTTGGCGGCACCGAAGTCATCGCCGGCGACAACCGGACCTACAACCGCATGATGTCGCTCGCGAACGGCGGCCTGGCGACGCCGGAACGTTATCGTCAGATCCTGCAGTTTGTCGATCCAACCAATCTCTGCGATTTCATGATCCAATACATCTACACGGGCAATGAGGACGGCCCGGGTAAACACCACCACATCTACCGGCGACGGGCTACCAACGAGGTGTTTCGCTTCATTCCCTGGGATAGCGAATGGGCGCTCGGCAGCTCCTTCAGCGGCCGCCGCAAACTCGATGTGAATGTGGTGGACGCCGATGCCGAAGACTCCGTGGCGCGCTTGTTTCAGCGCATGCGCGCCAACAGCGATTTCCGTCGGTTGTTCGCCGATCGCGCCGACCGACACTTGCTCGGCTCGGGCGCGCTCACGCCAGCGCGCGCCATTCAGCGTTGGACCGTGTTGATGGCGAGCGTCACGAACGCCATCATCGGGGAGTCCGCGCGTTGGGGCGACCTGCGCACGTCCCTGCCCAATGGCC
>VHDG01000856.1 GCA_016871475.1 Verrucomicrobiota bacterium | reverse complement strand
TCGACTTACCGACTGCACGACGGAGTCCTGGGCATCGAGGACCAACAACCGATTACGATTACGAAGGGAGAAGAGGGGGAGGGATGCGAACGATGGAGTCCGAAAAGTGAGATTCGCCCGGCTCACGGCCTCGCAGCGGCCAGGCACTTTGAGTTTGCGCATTCGAATCCAATGTCTATGTCTGTCGCATGCGAATCATCCCGTTGCTCCTGGGCGCGCTGCTCGTTCACTCCTCTGAACTTTCAGGCGCTGAACCTGCCGCCCCTCTCCAGGGCGCCGCCCTGCTCAAGACTGATTTGATGGGAGTCTTCGCCCATCCCGATGATGAAACGGGTGTCGCTGCCACAATAGCCTCCTATGCAAAGGGCCAGGGGAAAACCGTTGCCCATGTCTATTGCACGCGAGGCGAGGGAGGCGGGAACATGGTGGGAACCCAGTCTGGAGCCGCGCTCGGCGCCCTCCGTGAAGTGGAGCTCAGGGACTGCCTTCGTGAACTCGGAGTGCGGCATTGTTTCTTCCTCGATCGACTCGACTTCGCCTACACGGAAAGCCTGATTGCAACCATGCAGCGCTGGCATAAGGAGGAAACGCTCCGAGGCCTGGTCCGTCTAGTGCGAACCTTGAGACCCGAAGTCATGATCACCATGGACCCGGCTCCATCCGCAGGTCAGCACGGCAACCATCAGGCAGCAGGTGTGCTCGCCACCGGGGCCTTCACCGCGGCTGCCGACCCTGCACGTTTCCCGGAACAACTTGCCGACGAAGGGCTGCAGCCCTGGCAAACACGCAAGCTGTACTACAGTGGATGGGACGAAACGCTCACCACCAGCATCGATGTTTCCCAACCACTCCCGGATGGCAGCGCTCCATGGCAGGTGGCCGCGAAAGCCCTCTCCAACCACCGTTCACAAGCCTTTGGCAACTTCGCAGCCAACCCGCGGATGCGCCGCGCTCAACTTTTCAGACTCGTGAAAAGCGTCGTCGCCGGCACAGCCGAGACTGATCTTTTCCGTGGCCTTCCAGCTGCCGCCACCGTTCCCGTCTCCGTCAAACCCGCTACGGAACCCGCCCACGTGGTGGAGGTGGAGTTCCAGTCCCGGACTGCCATCGCGGAATACCACAACTGGGTTGAGACCCAGGCAATCTCCACGACGGCGCGTCGCATGAAATCGGAGGCATCCGTTGTCTCCGGCACTGCGAACACCCTCGTGTGCTGGATCCGAAACCATCAAGCCACTGAATCCAGCGGCGATGTCGTGTTCTCCGCGCCGCCCGGCTGGGTGCTGCAGCCAGACACGATCTCCTGGAAAGCTGCCGCCCATTCCAAGACCAAGGTCCAATTGGTTGTGACACCGCCCGCAGGTGCAACCCGGAGCAGCGAGATCGTCGCGCGAATCACCGGCACTCAGAGCTCAGCCAGCCTGGCTGTGAACTGCACCCCGTTGCTCAGCGCGGGACGCCTGTCAGCCGCACCCGCTCTCAATGAAGAGGATCAGGGATGGTCCCATCTCGACTGGGTCGCAATCCCTCATACCAACCAGTGGCAGGGGGGAACATCCAACGCGGCGGACTGCAGCGGACGCTTCCGTGTGGGGGTTCATGACCGGACTCTTTTTCTGGAGGTCCAAGTGTTTGACGATGTCGTGGTCAGCAACATCGCGCCCGATGACATCAAAGGGCACTGGCGCTCCGATTCCATCGAGATCTGCCTGGACCCGATGGGCGGATCCGAGAACGCGCTGAGCTGCTTCAAACTCGGTGTGTTTCCCTTTGATTCCACCGGCCGGGTCAATGCCGCTCGGGATGCGGATGCCAGGCATGGACCGATGGCGCGCACCGCGCCCGGAACACGGCTCACCTCGTTTCGGACTTCCGATGGCTACCGCATCCGGGCTGCCATCCCCTTTGCGGATGCAGGCATATCCTCGAAAGGGCGGATTGGCTTCAACGTTCTGATCTATGATGGTGACAAGTCACCGGCTGCGCCTGGCGAGAACATCAACAAGCTCCGTCTTGCGTGGTCGCCCAGATCCGGGGTTCAGGGAAGACCGGAGGATTGGGGAAGACTCGACTTGAACTGACGCTCACTTTCCCAGGCGACCCAGCAG
>VHDG01000855.1 GCA_016871475.1 Verrucomicrobiota bacterium | reverse complement strand
GCCCCGGTTCCATTGCTGGAGTTGACAGCGCTGCCTGCGGCTTCAGTTCTCGTCCAGGCCGCTGATCAGATCTCAGCGCCCGCCCCATGGCCCCTGCTCTACAGCGTCGTGATGACGAACAGCTTCCGCATCCTGCCAAACGAGCCGCCCGCAATGCCCCAGAGGTTCTTCCAAACGAAAGCCGGACCGCAGGAATCCCGCACCCTCAACGAAACGCGGTCTCGCGCATCGACTCCGCACCCTGGCGCGCGACATAGGCCTCGATCAGGGCTACAGCCTCGTCCGGGTCATCGGTCAGCGTCAAAAGCTCAACGTCCCCCGGGCTGATCAGTTTCCGGGTCTCCAACTCGGCTCTCATCCACTTCAGCAGCCCCTTCCAATAGGACTTGCCCATCAGGATCAACGGGAACCCGTCGATCTTGCGGGTCTGGACCAAGGTCAAAACTTCGAACAACTCGTCCATGGTGCCAAAACCGCCTGGCAGGTAGATGAACCCCGTGCTGTATTTCACCAGGCACACTTTCCTCGAGAAGAAGTAGTGGAAGTTAACCTCGATGTTTGCGTAAGGGTTGCCCGTCTGTTCATGCGGAAGCTCGATGTTCAACCCCACGGATTTCCCGCCAGCCTTCGCCGCCCCCCGATTCGCAGCTTCCATGATTCCCGGACCGCCCCCCGTCACCACCGCGAACCCGCGCTCAGCAAGCCGCTGCGCGCATCGAACAGCCAGCTTGTAGTCCGGATGTGAAGGACGGGTCCGCGCAGAACCGAAGATTGTGACGGCAGGACCGATCTTCGAGAGCGTGTCGAACGAGTCCACAAACTCGGCAAGAATCCGAAAAATGCGCCAGGGTTCCTCGTGGGTCGTGGGAGGCAAGGTTTGTTCCATGGGGGGAAAGGCTAATGGGCGATCCCCTGATTGCGAAGGGATTTTTCAGTCCCCCAGGATCTGGGCCAACAAAATGCTGACACAGGGCGGCCAGGATGACAGGGTCCAGTGTCGCCGGATGAACCTACGCTTCTTAACAGTCGTTGTTGCATTCCTGCTGGCTGCACCCAGTTGCCCGGCCGCGTTGTCAGGTGGCGCGACCCAGCTTTTCCGCGATTACTGCTACGACTGCCACGATTCCGATTCTCACAAGGGCGATCTCAACCTTGAAGCTCTGGCATCCAAAGAGATCACATCCAACACCACCCCCTGGGAGAAAGTCGTCCGAGAACTGAACGCGCGTCAAATGCCTCCGGCGGGCAAGCGCAGACCTGACGAGGAGAAATACAAGGCGGCGATAAGCGAGCTGACCGGGATTCTCGATGCAGCCTCAGCAAAGAACCCCGATCCAGGCCGGACGGAAACCTTCCGACGCCTCAACCGGACGGAGTACCAAAACGCGATCCGCGATCTCCTCAGCCTCCAGATAGATGCCACCGCTCTCCTGCCCCGTGACGAGGGAAGCCACGGCTTTGACAACGTGACAGTGGGCACCTTGCCACCCACCTTGCTGGACCGGTATCTGACCGCCGCCAGAAAGATCAGCCAGCTGGCTGTAGGCTCGCCTCTCAAGAAGCCCGGCGGTGAGACCTACCGGGTCGCCGCGGATGTCACACAGGAGGATCAGGTGGAAGGTCTGCCCATCGGAACAAGAGGAGGCTTGCTCATCCGTCATACCTTCCCCCAGGACGGAGAATACGAGTTCCAGGTCCGGCTCGCCCGCGACCGAAACGAGGAGATCGAAGGCCTGAACGGAAACCATCAGCTGGAACTGCTGCTCGATGGAGCCCCGCTGAGAAGCTTCAACATCACCCGCCCTCGTGTCGCTGGGGATTATGAAAGTGTAGATGGACCGCTGCGGGCCCGGCTTCCGATCAGTGCCGGACCGCGTCAGGTGGGGGTCACGTTCGTTGATGACTCGGGCTCTCTCCTGGAACGCAAGCGTCAGCCCTACGCTGCGGCTTTTAACATGCACCGGCACCCCCGGCCTCGCCCCGCGGTGTATCAGGTGAGCATCACCGGCCCCCACCATTCCGCGGGCCCCGGCGACACCCCCAGCCGACGCAGGATCTTTCGAGCGATGCCCGCAAATGCATCCGAGGAGAACCGCTGCGCAGAACAAAAC
>VHDG01000854.1 GCA_016871475.1 Verrucomicrobiota bacterium | reverse complement strand
AGGATCAAAGGGTCATCGGGCTGGAGCTGTCGGGTTCCCGCGAACAAGGCTCCACCTGGGCTGAGGGGACGATAATTGTGAAGCCATTGGATGATGGGCACGTTCAGCCGTGAGGCTCTGCGGAAAATGCCGAGTGACACCACCGGAACGATGTTGTGGAGGAGCCAGAGGTCTGCCTTGTGTGTTCGTTGAAGCTCCTCGAGTTCGTCCAGGACCTTCCTGTTGTTCCAAAGAAGGAATGGCTGACGCCAGCGAGGAGGAGCTGCGGGGCCTTTCCACTCCTCGGATGCTTTCCAAAAACGGATGACCTGGTGACCTCCCGCTGAGAGGTCCTCTGCAATTCGATGTACGGATTTTTCCTCGCCTCCGGGAAGGAGGTAGCGATTGAACACCTGGATGATTCGGAGCGGGCGATCAGGAGCCATGCCGGGCTGGAACCTAATCCGACCTGCGCTGGGAGTCGATGTCTCCATGCTAAATCTGCTGGGCAAATTGATCAGGGCTCCACCTTTGCCGCCGGGGGGGAGGTCTTTGAGCGGTCGGGAAGGTGCGGATGAATGGAGGGGCGCAGGCCTGTCACCTGCTGAAACAGGCGGAAACTGATGGAAGTGGTGGACGAATGTCCTGCTCTGAGACAGCGCAGCCGGCGAACAATGATGCCAGAGGGATAGGCTGTCGAATTGGCACTCCCAGTGCTCAAGGCCCGAAGCGTATGGGTTTACCCCTATTTAGTTCCGCCCCGAAGAAATCTGATCAACTGGTGTCCGTGGATCTGGGAGGTTGTCAGAGCAAAGCGATACATGTTCAGCGCAAGTCTGGAACATGGCATCTGCTGAACTGTGCCCTCGTGGATGCTCCCCCGGCTGAGAAGAACCGTACGCCCGAGGTATTGACCGAGCACTTCAAGAAGGTTCTCGAGTCCCTGGGGAACCCGAAGATCAAGCACATCTCCGTGTCACTTGGGGTGGAAGAAACGGTTATTAAGACCATCGAGCTTCCGATGATGGCCCCTGAGGACGTCCGGCAGATGCTGAAGATCAACTGCAAGAATTACCTTCAAATGGACCTGCAGGATCATCTGTTTGACTGCCTGTATCTCCCGCCACGTCAGGCGGCAGCCCCGGCGGAACCCGGGAAACCAGGTGGAGCTTCCAACGTGAAGTTCAAGGTGCTGGTCACTGGCGCTCCCCGACGGGTTGTGGAAGCGGTGCAAGCGGCGGCCAAGGCCAACGGAATGATCGCAGAATGCATCCTGCCAGGTTCGATCGGTCTTCCCAATGCCCTGGAGGCTGTGGAGCCGGAGGCATTCAGCAAGGAGGTCGTTGGGCTCGTCGATATCGGATTCAAGCATTCCTCCGTCGTCATCATGGATTGCGGAGAAATCATCCTCAATCGAGTCGTGAACATCGGCAGTGAGCGCCTGACGCTCGGTCTGGCAGAAGCCATGGGCATCACCCCCGCCGAGGCCGAGGGCATCAAGGTTGGAATGGCCACCGAAGTGGCTCAAACCCTCGAAGCCGTGATCAATCCGCTGGGCCGTGAGCTGCGGGCGTCCCTGGATTTCTTCGAGAACCAACATGACAAGCCGATCGCGCAGGTTTTCCTGTCAGGTGGAGCGGCTCGGAATGAGATCATCGTTCAATCGCTGCAAAACGAGCTCATGGTCCCGTGCCGGAACTGGAGCGCTCTGAAATCACTTCAAAACTCCCTGCCTGCCGCGAGACAGGGTGAGGTTGAACAGATGGGGCCGCAGCTGTCCGTCGCGGTGGGGTCCGCTGTGAGTTCCTTCTAGAAGCACACGTCTATGCCGATACGACTCAATCTTCTCCGTGAACATCATGCCGCCGAGGAGGCGCGGCGCAAAGACCCCGTCAAGCGGGGCATACTGGCGGGATCAACGCTGGTCGCCTGCGTGCTCTGCTGGAGTCTTGTGCTGCAGTTCCAGCTGATCCGCACCAACTCCGAGCTGGGCAGCATCCAAAGCCGATGGCAGGCCATCGAAGTCGCCTACAAGAAGGCGGTGGACAATCGCCGGATGGCCATCGACGCCGAATCGAAGCTGGTGGCCCTGCAACGTTTCACGACCAACCGGTTTCTTTGGGGGAGCGCAC
>VHDG01000853.1 GCA_016871475.1 Verrucomicrobiota bacterium | reverse complement strand
GACAAAACCTTCGTCGCGAATATAGATGGCGGGTTCGACGGTGAGCACCCAGTTCTCCTGGATGGGCTCGGTGGTGAAACCGACGTCATGGACGTCGAGGCCCAACGGATGTCCCACGCCGTGCATGAAGTATTTCTTGAAGGCAGGACGGTCCTTGGGCGCGGAATCGACCTCGCGGCGCGTGAGCAACTTCAGGCCGATGAGCTCGGACTGAATGAGTTGCTCGGCCTCGCGCTGCCAGTCCCTGGGAAGTTTGCCCGGGACAGCCAGCCGGCTGGTTTCACGGAGCACTCGCAGGACGGCGTTATAGACGTCCTTTTGTCGCGGGGTGAAACGGCCCGACACGGGGATGGTGCGGGTCATGTCGGACTGGTAGTTGGCGTAGCTTGCGCCCACATCAATCAGGAGGAGCTCTCCAGCCTGGCAGGCCTGGTTGTTGTCGAGATAGTGGAGCACGCAGGCGTTCGCGCCGCTGCCGATGATGGGTGCATAGGAGAAGCCTCCTCCTCCGCGGATGAACTCGTGGGCGAACTCGGCTTCGATCTCCATCTCGTTGACGCCCGGTTTCACAAACCGCAGGACGCGACGGAATCCTTTCTCGGTGAGACGGCAGGCCTGGCGCATCAACTCCAGCTCGAGGGGGGATTTTTCGACCCGCAGTGCGTGCATGAGGCGGGCTAGCCGGTGGTAGGAGTGAAGGGGGTATGCCCGCTGCGTGTCGCGGACGAACCGAGCATCCCGCGACTCCACTTCCACGACCGCGCGCTTGTGCTCGTTGGAGTTGAGATAGACGTGCTCGCATTCGCACATGAGTCGGCGGAAGAGGTCGGGGAATTCGGACAGCCAGTGGACATTCTGGATCCCCGTCTGTGCCCGCGCCTCCTCCTTTGTGAGCTTGCGTCCTTCCCAGATGGCGATGTGTTCGCTGGTTTCCCGCAAGAAGAGCAGTTCGCGTTGTTTGGGGTCATGAGCGCCCGGATACATCAGCAGGATGGTTTCCTCCTGGTCCACACCCGTAAGGTAAAAAAGATCGGCGTTCTGCCAGAGCCTGAGTGTTCCGTCTGCGTTGGTTGGGAGAATATCGTTGGCATTCAGGATGGCCATCGAGTTGGGGAGCATGCGTTCAGCCAGGCGCTGCCGGTTTTGAGTAAACAACTCTGGGTCGGTGGGGCGATAACGATTCATGTGGCGGGACTATGGGGCAGGTTCCCGGGTGATGGGAGAAAAATGGCGAAAGAGTTGTGTTTGCCCCACGGATGATGGATCGAACCCGCCGATTCGTGAACTTGGCCTGCAGGGGCGGCTGGCAGGTTCAGGCCTCGGACGAATCTGCAACGGCCTCGACCGAGGTTCCAGGTCGGAGTGTTGACCAGAGCCACGCCAGGGCGAAGAGGCCTCCGCCCGCGAGCACCATCGCAGCAGCCACCGAACATTCCAGGGCGAGGGCCAGGTGAAACCCGAGGAGGGCGCTGAGGGCGGCGTGTGCCACAGATCCGATCAGGACCCTTTCCAATCGATCCGTGATGAGCAGCATCGTGGCGCCTGGGACGATGAGCATCGCGATGACGAGGATCGCCCCGGTGGCTTCGAAGGCGCTGACAATGGTGATGGACAGCACGCACATCAGACCGTGATGCACCCACCTGGACTTGATTCCAAGAGACGCACACAACCCAGGGTCGAATGAACTCGCGAGGAGTTCCTTGTAAAAGAGGGAGCAAAGCCCGGCCACGACCAGCGCTACAATCCCCATTCGAATAACCGCAGGCGGCCCCAGGGTGAGGGCACCCCATTTCACAGGCTCAGCGATGCCGACGTGTGCCAGATCCCCGTAGAGCACACAGTCCTGATCCAGATCCACGTGGTCTGCGAAGAGGGATACCATCAGGACCCCGATGGCGAACAAAGTGGAGAAGGCGATGCCGATGGCGGCGTCTTGCTTCACCCGCGTCTTTTGATGGATCACTTCGATCAACGCAACGGTGAGGCCGGCGGCGGCGAGCGCTCCGGTAAACATGACCCAGGAGTCTCTGCTTTGACTGAGCAGGAATCCGAGAGCCAGTCCTGGCAGGATGCTATGACTGATGGCGTCGCCGACGAGGGCCATCCGACGCA
>VHDG01000852.1 GCA_016871475.1 Verrucomicrobiota bacterium | reverse complement strand
TACTACATCGCAACACAGGCAAACGGAGCTCCTAAGGCCCTTCCGTTTACCATCGCCACGGTCCTCATCGCGGTTGTCCTGGTGGTGAACGCAACCGCCATCGCCTTTCGCATCTACCTCCGATCCCGAAAAAAATGGTAGCCATCGCCACACCTCCCTCCTCGGCCTCCTCCGCCTCGCGCCAGACACCGCACAAGGTCGAGGTGGAAAATCTCCGACTCTCCTACGGAAGCAAGGAGGTCATCCACGGTATCTCGTTCCATATCGAACCCAACGAGATCCTGGGGGTCATCGGCCCCGCTCAATCCGGCAAGACATCCCTCCTTCGTTGCATCAACCGCACCATCGACTTCACCGCCGGCGCGAAGGCGTCCGGTCTCGTGAAGGTGGACGGTGAGGACGTCCAGGAGATGAAGAACGTGTACGAGCTGCGCAGGAAGATCGGCATGGTGGCGCCTTTGCCCGTCGGACTCCCTCTGAGCATCTACGACAACGTCGCCTTCGCCCCACGTGCCTCGGGCATTCGGGACAAGAGCCGGCTCGACGAGCTGGTCGAGCGATGCCTACGCCAATCCGCCCTGTGGGATGAGGTAAAGGACCGTCTCGATTCCTTGGGCACCAAGCTCTCCGGTGGACAGCAACAGCGCCTCACTATCGCTCGTGCACTTTCGCATGAGCCCGAGATCCTTTGCCTGGACGAGTTCAGCATCGCCATTGATCCCGTCACCACCATGCGCATCGAGGATGTGCTCAAGGAATTGAAGCGGAAGATGACCATCATCCTCGTGACGAATCTGGTCCAGCAGGCTCGTCGGCTGGCAGCCAGGACCATGTTTTTGTGGAACGGGGAAATCGTGGAGATCGACCGCACAGAGGTCATGTTCAGCGACAATCCTAAAGACCGACGAACCTATGACTACGTCAACGGAATCTTTGGTTAATACCATCCTGCCGGAGACCCCTTTCCAACGCATCTCCATGACCCAGCCCAAATACAGCATCACGACCCGGGATCTGTGCCTGTGGTACGCCAAGTTTCAGGCGTTGAAGAACGTCACGGTGAACATCCAGGACGGGTTGATCACGTCCCTGATCGGTCCCAGCGGTTGCGGCAAGACCACCCTCCTGCGCTGTTTCAACCGCGTGAACGAGCGTTACGGCTATGTCACCACCACCGGAGAAATCCGGATTCACAAAAAGAATATCTATGAGCCCGATGTGTCGCTCATCGAATTGCGCAAACGGGTGGGCATGGTGTTCCAACGTCCAAATCCATTACCCATCTCTGTTTATGAGAACGTGGTGTTCGGGTTGAAGATCCATGCCGAAACTCGGATGTCGAAGTCCGAGTTGAACGATGCGGTGGAAAAGGCGCTGACAGAAGTGGGGTTGTGGAAGGATTTGAAGGACAGGTTGCAAACCAAAGCCACTGGGCTTCAGCTCGAGCAACAGCAGAAGCTGTGCATCGCAAGGCTCCTGCCATTAAAACCCGAGATCATCCTGATGGATGAGCCCTGCAGCGCTCTCGATGTGGAAGGTACCAAGGCGATCGAGGAGCTGATGTTTGAACTCAAAGGGCGCTACACGATTGTGATTGTGACGCACAACATGGCCCAAGCCCGTCGGACAAGTGACGAATGCATCTTCATGCTCATGGGCGAGCTCATCGAACACACCCGCACTGAGCAGCTGTTTCTGAACCCGGCCAACCCTAAGACTGCTGACTATATCGAAGGCCGATACGGCTGAGGTATCGACAGGTTTACTTCATGTCCTGTTCCACTCGGAGGAAGTAGCGGCTCATTCCGGGTGGCAGTTGAACGAGTGTTCCGAATCCACCCACCCCGTCTGCCTGAACCGAGCCCACGTCCTTCCAGGTCACCAGATCCACTGAATCCTGCACTCTGAGCCAGGCCAGTGCCGAGGCCACGCCTTCGATTCTCAGGGAGTTCCCGTTCAGAGTTGGAGCAGCCAGCTGTGGGGGCTGACTACGGATCGACTCAGCAATCACAATGTCGTCCAGCCTGAGAAAAGGCCTTGGGCCAGAATCACCCCCCGCGTACGAATACACCCACCTCAACTGAAAGTAGTTGAGCCCGGCCAGTGTGTCCGGCA
>VHDG01000851.1 GCA_016871475.1 Verrucomicrobiota bacterium | reverse complement strand
ATCCACTGAATTGCGATGTTGGTTGGATTGTTACTGATTAAGAAGATGGAGCCGACGACCAGAGTTGAACTGGTGACCTGTCGATTACGAATCGACTGCTCTACCAACTGAGCTACGTCGGCTTACACACTCGGAGCGTCAGTTCTCAAAAAAAAGTGCTCACCAGAGGTGGTGAGCACGTCCTTGGAAAGAATCTCTTCACCCGGGAAATATATGAAATCGTTCGGAAGCTTGTCAAGTGAATCGACAGGTTTGGGTGTGCGACAAATTTGTGGGTAAAGCTCACTGGCCCACAGCGCGATTCTCCCAGAATTGCTCCCATCGCCCACTCAGAGCCAAGCAGCGCAGGGCAATGATGGCATTGGCGCCTCGCACCGTCCATTTCATGCCGGACTGCTTCAGCCGCAAGCCCACGATGGTTTTGCAACCCGCTTCGATAACACCGGATCCAACAAACAACCCCTGGCGACGGAATTCGGCGTAGCGCATGCGTTCGGCATTGGTCTGGAAGTAATGGATCTGTTTCTCGATTTCCTTTTGGACGCTGTCGTCTCGGGATTTAAGCCCCCTGAGGTCACCTATGAGGTCTTCCACCTTTCCCGAATCCAGTTCTTGGTAGCCAGCGGCCAGCCACTGTTTGCCTTCTGAATGCGTGGGTCCATATACGATCTTGGAGAGGTTGGCCAGATGTTCGCGGGCATGGTAGAGATCGACAATTTGAATGGCTCCGGGAAAATGCTCGTCAGCGATCCCCCAAATCCAGGGCGAACCATCTCCCAAAACCACCACCCGTTTGGCTTGATTCAAGCCGCGCCGCACGGCTTCGGCGTAGATGCGAGGACCGAACTGTTCGACGGTTTCAATGGCGCCGACGTAGCTGGTCGAATCCTCATCGCGCACCGGCTGACCTTTTTCATTGACTCGTGTTTGAGTGAAGACGCATCCCAGCTTAGCCTCGCGAGTCTTCGCTTTCCCCTCTTTGCCGGGGCGTCCTTCGGTCTCGCGGGGAACCATCGGCACCCCGGTGCCATCATAGGCAATGTAAAGCGTCTCAACCACCTTCAGGGGTACCACCTTGCCGGCGGCTGGCGGCACCGTTTTTCGTTCCTCGACCCGCATCGCTTCCACCTCGACCCCGATGGCTTCGGCCACCCGTTCCACTTGCTTGGCGGTGACCTGCACTCCCGCCAACTCTTCCAAATCCTGTCCTCCAGCCGCAAACGGTTCCTGGCTGCCCACCCGGCCCATCATGCGCCGTATCCCAGGGCTAAAGCTCGTCCCGACAATATCCAGCTTGCGATCTTTCGGAATCACCCCGCCGCCACAGCGGCTACAATGGTAATAGCCCCGTTGGACCTGCACCGGCCCCAAGACCGTCAACACGCCTTTCCAGCGGTAGTCCACAAAGCTCGCTGAATGCCCCGGCTCGCAGCCGGTCTCCTGCCCCTGGTAGCCTTTCCCATCGGCCGCGATCACCTTCTCCAGCAGAACGGCTCCCATCTGGTGCATCGAGTCCCGAATCGCCATCTCGCTGGCTTCCAAGTCCAGGGGCCTCCGCCCTGACCCCGCACCCAAAAGACGGGACAGCAGGACCGCTATTTCCTTCTCCATCTCCTGCTGAACTTCTGCTGCAATTTTTTTTTAAGCTGCGCCAGCTCGGTCTCATCCACCACGGTCCGTACCGGACGCAGCCGACAAATCTGTTCATTCACCTCCACCAGTTCCCCACACAGACCGACAAAACGATCGTAGTTTTCCAATTCCTGGGCCACTTTCTCCACTTCCGGCCCCAGCCGTAAGTTCTGGGCTCTACTTTTCCCTTGCTGAGTCGTGTTCCACAAGTACTGGGGACCGTGCCCCTGGTGACCGGGTTGGGCGCAAGCGCAGTTGGGCTTGCCGCATTTCCGATGGTTGACCGAAATCATGCCCGGACGAAAATCACCGAGCCTCTGCAGTCGCTGGTAGAGTTGGCTGCGTTTCTGCTCCAAGCCTTCCAAACTGTCTGTCATGAGGAGCTCCATATCTGAATGCTAGTACAGCATTCAGATAATAGCCCCAATCTTACAAAACCTCAACCCCTCCCACAAATTTGTCGCACACCCGACAGGTTTCAAACAGC
>VHDG01000850.1 GCA_016871475.1 Verrucomicrobiota bacterium | reverse complement strand
CGTTCGCAGCTTTCGTTCACCCATCGTTGCTTGCTCGTTCCCGTCGTGTGGGGCACTTGATGACCTTGGCGGCTGGACTGGCGATCGGAATGTTGCCGGTGACCGGCTATTCAGACTGGCCTGCCTGGCGCGGGAGTAAGGCCAACGGGAGTCTGAGCGGCGGCAAGCATCCCGTCAGGCATGGACAGGAAAGCATTGCGTGGAAATTACCGCTTCCGGGCAAGGGCGGCTCAACGCCGATCATTCATCAGGGCGTTGTTTATCTGACGTCGCCGGCGGAAGGTTCGGACGCGATCCTGGCGGTAGGTTCAGACGGCAAACAAAAGTGGGCCACCAAGCTTGGAGTCGAGAGTCAGCCCAAACACCGCACACTGGGATCCAGCTGTAATTCGTCGCCGGTGACGGACGGGAAGACGGTGTTTGCCTATTTTCGCAGCGGCACGCTTGCCGCCGTGGATTTGAAGGGGGCGGTGATCTGGAAACAGAATCTCACGGAGCAGTTTGGTGACGAGAAGCTGTTCTGGGATCAAGGGAGCTCGCCCATTGTCGTCGGGGATCAACTAGTTCTCGCCCGGCTGCATCAGGGGGAATCCTGGCTGGCAGCTTTTGACATCAAGACCGGGAAGCTTCGTTGGAAGCAGAGTCGCAGCTTTCAGGTTCCCACCGAAAACGACAACGGATACACCACTCCCATCCTGTTTGATCACGAAGGAGCCGCAGCGGTTCTGGTGTGGGGAGCAGACCATCTCACGGCGCATGACGCCAAGGATGGCCGTGTGATCTGGACTGCGGGGGACTTCAATCACCAAGGCACCGGTTACTGGCCCGCCATCTCGACGCCGGTGCTGGTCCGAGGAATGGCTGTTGTGCCCGTGGGCAGGGATGACCGCCCCAATCAGTCGCGGGTCCATGCAATCCGTTTGGGCGGGGCAGGTGATGTCAGCGCGTCACACCGCGTTTGGAAGCGGGAGGACGTCGGTGTGTTCGTTCCGGCCCTGGCGGAGTTTGAGAACCGAGTCTTTCTGCTGCGCCACAAAGGGGATGTGGCATGCCTGGATCCGCGTTCAGGCGAAACCGTCTGGACAGGTGCCTTCCCGAAGGACCGCGCGCCTTTCTACTCGTCTCCAGTGATCGCAGACGGGGTGATCTATGCGGTGCGTGAGGATGGGGTTTTGTTCGCGGCGAGGGTCCGGGACAAGTTTGAGTTTCTCGGAGAAACCGCATTGGGCGAGCGCGTCGTGGCATCGCCCGCATTGGCTTCAGACGCTCTATACGTGCGCGGCGACAAGCATCTTTTCAGAATCCAATAGTCGCCTCGACGCTCGGGTAGGCTAAATCCGGGCTTCCGTCGCTGCAACGAGCCTGCGTAGGCTGGGTCCACAGCATGGTCAAAATCGGAATTATTGGACTCGGTTTCATGGGCGCAACTCACCTCAAAGCGTTGCGCCAGGTTCAAGGTGCCCAGGTCACCGCCTTCTGTAATCCCAGCGGCCGCAACCTCGACGGTGATTTTTCAAGCGTCGCAGGTAATCTGCCCGGCCAGGAGCCCCTGCGCTGGAATATGGAAGGGGTCGCCACGTTTCGCGACCCTCATGAGTTTCTGAAGCACGCGGACGTGGACCTGGTGGATATATGTGCCCCCACCATCGAACATCGGAGGCTTGCAGATGCAGCCCTTGAGTCGGGCCGGCACGTCATCTGCGAAAAGCCGCTGGCCCGGAACTCCCAGGAGGCGCGCCAGATTCTCTCCGCTGCCGCCAGGCACCACCGGTTCGTGATGCCGGCCATGTGCTTGCGCTTTCTGCCTTCCTGGGTCTGGCTTCGCGACGCCATCCAGTCCGGGAAGTATGGTCGCGTGCACGGAGCGCATTTCCGGCGTGTAGCCCAGCCACCGGCGTGGGGACAGGCGTTCTTCCTGGATGGCGCCAAGTCCGGCGGGGCGCTGCTGGATCTGCACATTCATGATACTGACTTCGTGAGGTTTTGCTTCGGAGATCCCCAGTCTGTTTACTCCTCGGGCTTCAGCAAGGTGACCAGCGCCGTGGATCACGTGATGACTCATTACGAGGTCGCGAGCGGAGCCAGCGTGACCGCCGAGGGTGGATGGGCCATGGCGCCGG
>VHDG01000849.1 GCA_016871475.1 Verrucomicrobiota bacterium | reverse complement strand
CCGCTTCCTGGCCTCCATCAGACTGCGCAGATCAACGCGCAGCTCCTCGATGGCATACATCCAAAAAGGAGCCCGTTGACGAATCATGAAGGGATCGAATGGAAGCTCCCCAAGGCTGTGCGACCGGTCGTGAATCAGGTCCCAGAGGGCAACGGTGTCCTCAAGCAGAGGCAGGGAATGCAACAGCGGTTCGTGTTCCGGTGGAAGCACAAGCCCGGTCAGCTCGCAACATTGTCGGGCGCAATCCTGCAAGCGACGGGCTTCGCGATTGCAAAAGATGGTGGCAAAGGAATGGCCGGGTTTCGCGCCGGCGGAGACGGTCTCGGGAAAGAGAACCGCGCAGTCGCTCCCATATCCGTCCGTGCTGTCCTCCAAGTGCCCGGGGGCAAACTGCTCATTGCGATAGAGCGTACGCTCAAGCTCCGCAAGCCACTCAGGCCACGGACACCTCATCACCAGCGCCTCAAACCGCGTGTCGAGTGAAGCGTTGGGGGTGTAGAGAGGAAACACCACCAGCTGCTCCAGCCCATCCCGGCGATTCCTCTGCGGTTCAAAGGATTCAAGAGATCGATGGAAGTCTGGTTTGCCAAAGCCCTGCTTCGACCAATCTGCAAAATCCTGGGTCAACCTCGCCAAATAGGTTTCCTGCCAGGTGAAGAAGCCAGCGAGCCGCTCAATGCTCGACGCGATCCGCCCGCATAACGCCGCGGCTGAAGCGTGAGATTCCACAGACACGGATCCATCGGGCTTCTGAAGAGACCGGAGCGCATTGACCTGCTCCTTCAGCTCTCGCCATGCGGGCAGGCCGACCGATTGCGCGGGCGGTCGCCCGCCTCCCTCCCGGCGGAACGCTGGAACCGAAAGCCAGTAGAAGAGATTCAGCCAAAGACCTTCATGATGCTTGCGGTGAATGTGATCGTCACCGAATAGCAGCGAGTCGGCGACAGCCACGACACGGCCTGCCCCGGTGTCGCAGGCCGCGACCAGGCAGGCACCCGAGGGCGTGGCGTGCGCGGACGCGGTCAAAGCGGGAAGGGCGCGGGATTGAACGGCGCACCAACCCGTCTGGTAGAAACAAACATCACGTGTTCCCCTGCCGATTCTTTGCCCGATCGGGTTGTCGCAGACCTCGGACAAGACCCATGCCGGGTTGCTCGATTCGCACCGCACCCGATCGAGGACCGTGCCGTTCTCAAAACGGATGCCGTAGGGCGCAAGCAATTCATTCAGGTTGTCGCAGTACTTGTCGTGCTCGTACTCAGAAATCACCAGCAGGCTGCCGCCTAGCTCGACGAAATGGTGAATGGCGGCGATCTCCTCGGCGCTCAAGCGCGGGCTCCCGCCGGGCAGGGTTCTCTCCCACTTCGGATCGCACGGATGCACCAGCACCAGAATGTCGGTCTGGCTCAGGACGGGGTCGGTGAGCTGGCCGGATCGAACTCGATGAACATCGAACTCCCTGGCAGTCAAAAGATTGGCTGCTTCCTGGTAGGATGAATACTCCGGGTAAGACGGGCTGATTGCTTTGGCCCGCGCCCGGCAGATCGACCAGCTCTCGCTGTGAGACTCATCGAAGTGCACCCGGACTCGTTTTGGTTGCAGGAGTGCTTCCATAGCCCGGTGAGAACCTAACACACCCGGGGAAAGCTTCCAGGAACCCCACCTCTGAGCCGGTTGTTCAGCCGGGACCTCCATCTGGACCCGTTCACCGTCCCAGCCACTGTCCGCAAAGTGTTGGCCCGCAATCGTGTCATGATCTCTAGATCGGCAGACTCGGATGGATGCTGAGATGCTGTGATTCTCAAAATCCATCAGCGAAAAGGTTGCACCCCAGGCCTCGCTACCTATATTTTCGACGGCTTGGCAGCAGCCATATTGGTGAAGCACCGTCGGACCAAACTCCTTTCGGTATCCTTACACCCATCGCATGGATATTATTCGCGCCCTATTCGTAGGTCTGGAAGTCGTGGTCTTGTTCAACGTGCTCATTTTCGTGCACGAGCTCGGACACTTTCTCGCCGCTCGGTGGAGAGGGCTCAAGATCGAACGCTTCGCCATCTGGTTTGGCAAACCCATCTGGAGCCGAAACATCGGCGGTGTGGAATACGCCCTTGGCTGGA
>VHDG01000848.1 GCA_016871475.1 Verrucomicrobiota bacterium | reverse complement strand
GAGCCGACTCATGAACGTGCGACGGTCGATGATTCCGTGGGCATATTCGTCGTACCAATCAAATGCCTCCTGGGGAATGGGGGCTTGAGTGAGGGGAGATTCCGATGGGGCAGGGGAGGATGCAGTATGCATGGTGTTCATCGATTGAGATGGCAGGTGGAGGCAGTTGTCGGTCGGATTTCGTAAAAGGGCAACACCGCATTTGTGGAACGTCGGGTATTGTTGATCTCCTGAGAAGGCGAAGCCCCGGATCCTTATCCGCGGATTTGGCAGATGGCGCAGATTGGGACGGGGGCAAGCGTCATCAGTTAACGCTTCAAAGCATTCGCCTATAAGCCGCCCAAAAGCGGTTGCGCTTTGAAGAGATCAAAGACCACCTGATTCAATGACAGGAGAACTGGGGACAGGAAAATTTTGTTATCGGCTTCCGGTCTGCAATGTTCATGTCCTCCCGCTGCCTGTCTGACGCGTACGATCGGAACGTCAGTGGGAGGCTGATGCGAGACGGATCGTGCCCAGCCTCAGGACAACCGCCAGCACGAAGAAGACGAGAATCGAGGCGTTGAATCCGAAGGAATGACCACTGGGGGCGGCGGGAACGGAGAGGTTCCCGTCGATGGGCAGGCATCCACCTTTATGTCGCAATCTTTGTTCTCGAATCACGCCGGCCACGAGCGACACCGTCCAAAAGGCAAGAAAAGGCACCCAGAGAACCTCTCCGCCAGCGACCAGGAATCCTAAGAAGGCCAGAGCAGCAAACGCTGTCCAGCACAAGGTGCTGCACCCTCTCCCTGGCTCGTACCGGGGCCGAGAGAATACCCACGCCCCGAAAACCCCGGCGAACACCAATCCCCATCCAACGGCTAGCTCAGCTCGCCTAGCGCACGCCGCGCAGCCTAGGAATGCCCATGTCGAAATTGACCCCATCCACATGCCTTGAAGTCAGCAGCTGGAGTGCCAGTGCATCTTCTTTGGGTGTGCGCTTGCCGACCTCGGAAACAGGAGCCAAATGGCCATTGTCTCATCGCAGGGGTGAGAACTAGTCTCAGCTCATGTTGCAGGGCATTCGATTCACTGTCGCTCTCAAGTCCACCTGGAGTTCGCTGGGCGGGATCCTCATCGCGTCTCTTGGCATTGCTTCAAGCGGCGCTCCAGTGCCTGCCGTCGGCACCGCCCAATCAGTTTCGTTCCGCTCGACAGGCAATCCCGTCTTTGAAGCGGCGGACCCTGATGTTTTGTTTCATGCGGGACAGTTTTGGGTTTATCCCACGGGTGGAGGACCCGACGATCGGGCGGCTTTCTATGCGTTCTCCTCACCCGATCTCAAGACGTGGACACGCCAGGGTCCAATCTTGTCCTTTCAGAGCGTTCAGTGGATTCGGGATGATGGTGCCCCGCGTCGATTCGCATGGGCACCAGGGATCCTTCATCGCGACGGGAGGTTCTACCTCTATTTCTCCGCCGGCCCCAACACGCCCAAGCCGAGTAGGATTGGCGTTGCGGTTGCCGGGAACCCTCAGGGACCATTCGTTGATATTGGCCGATCTCTGCTCGTGGGTAGCAACGGGTTTGAAGCGATCGATGCCAAGGCTTTCGAAGAACCGGGTTCAGGCAGAACTCTGCTCTATTGCGGAGGAAGCGCCGGGTCAAAGCTCCGCGTGTTCGAGTTGGGCCGGGATCTGACCTCCATCGCCAGGGAAATCCCCGTCCAGAACCCACCACGGTTTACAGAGGGTGCGTTTATTCATCACCGCAACCGCGTGTTCTATCTGTCCTACAGCCATGGGAATTTTCGCGATGCCAGCTATTCGGTGCACTATTGCACTTCAGACTCCGCGACAGGTCCGTGGACTTATCAGGGTGAGATTCTGTCAACCGATGCCGTTCACCAGGGGCCGGGTCATCATGCCATCATTCAACGTCCAGACACGGGAGAGTGGCTCATCTTCTACCATCGTTGGAACGGAGCCAGCCGGGCAGGGAAGCTCCCGGCGCGTCGAAGCGTATGCATCGAGACTTTGCAATACGATGCTGATGGCAAGATCCTGCCCGTTCGAATGACCGAAGGTTTGGCGCCTGCCCATCGGCCCTAGATATGCTCCCAGGGGCGTCGATGATCAATGCGGCCTC
>VHDG01000847.1 GCA_016871475.1 Verrucomicrobiota bacterium | reverse complement strand
CCGGGGCTTGGGAGCGAAGGAACGTGAACAGTTTGAAGTGAACCCGAAGGAACGCGGAAGCCTTCAGCATCTGCTTCTTGAAAGGTTCCAGGCGAAGCTTTCTAAAAAACCTCGAGTCTGGCGGGATCTGAAACCCGGGGAGGCCCGGGCGATGATCGCGGAGATCGGCAAGGAGCTTTGCGAAACGCATCGCGGTGGACTGTTCATCCGGGATCCGAGATCGGCTTACGTGGCAGAACGGCTGATGGATTCATTGGCTGGCATGGTTGAGGCCTGTGTTGTGTGGATGTCCCAGTACTCACTGGATCCTGCGCATGTGGAGGTGAGTTTCGGGCTGGAGGCAGACGGTGTGGCAGGCCTCCCGGTTCCGCTCTCAAACGGAAAGTCGATGGTGTTGCGTGGAAGGATCGATCGTGTGGATCTGCTCAAGGATGACGAATCAGGAGAGGCCTGGGCGGTGATTGTGGATTACAAGTCCTCTCCCAGGGAGCTGGACGAATTGAAGCTCAGGCATGGGTTGCAGTTGCAGCTCATGGCTTACTGTGAGGTGTTGCGACGGCAGCCCGCTTTCGCGGAGCGTTGGGGCTATGGAGCGATCCGGCCCGTTGCTGCCTTCTACATTTGCCTGAATGCGAAGAATCGCAACCTGCCGAGCCTTGCCGCGGCCGGCGAGGCAGCGGACAACCCGCATGAGCATCGCGGCCGCTTCGACGCCGATCATCTCTCGCTCCTGGACGCCAGGGAGGGAGTGAGCAAGGGCGACCAGCTGAATTACAAGCGGAACAAGGATGGGACCTTTCACGCCAACAGCGTGGATCCCGTCAGTGGGGTTAAGTTTCGCTCGTTGATGGATCAGGCCATGGAGAAGGTCGCGGGGTTCGGCGAGCGGATTTACTCCGGGGAAATGCGTCCGGCGCCCTTCCAGCTGAAGGCCGAGAAGGCCTGTACCTTTTGCGAGTTTCAGGGTGTGTGCCGGTTTGATCCCTGGCGTGACGTTTACCGGGTGTTGGGATCAGACACGGCAGACTCAACCATGGAGGAGGGATGATGGAGGAGGGCAATCAGGGTTCGGCTGGCAATGGAATGTCGTTCACCCAGGCACAACGATCGGCCATAGAGGTCACAGGCAATGTCCTGGTTGCGGCAGCTGCCGGGGCAGGGAAGACCCGCACGTTGGTCGAACGATGTGCGAGGCTCATCGTGCAGGGAGCAGACGTGCAGGATTTTCTCCTGGTGACATTCACCGAAGCCGCAGGAGCGGAGATGCGATCCAGGCTTCGCGCCGAGCTTGAGAAACTGGCGCGAACCTCGGGCGACGAGCGATTGCATGGTCAGGTGGCTCTCCTGGACACGGCGGCAATCGGCACGCTGCATTCCTTCTGTCTCCGGCTGATTCGGGAACATTTTCACGCACTCGAGCTGGACCCCCAGCTGGTGATCCTGGACGAGCAACAGACGGGGCCGCTTGTGGAGGCTGCGTTGGATCGAGCCATCGACCCGTTGCTGCGGGAATCCTCTTCTCTCGGGAAAGCCCTGAGGTCGTGGCTCAACAACCTTCCCGGAGACGCGATGGTTCGGATGCGGACGCGGGTCAAGCGTATCCACGTGTACTCCCGTTCACTTCCGTTTCACGCCAGATGGTTGAGCAGCGAGGCTGGACGGTTTGCGCGTCACGAAGCCGATGGATGGGTGAAGCAAGTGTTTGCGGAGCTGTCCCGCTGGGCGGCTGTCCAGGGCGCGAGACTGTCCGCGGCGTCCGGAGTGCCTGCTTTGAGCGCGTGTGCGGAAGCGCTCTCGAGCCTGGCTGAAGGTCCCGGGACTGCGGGGGGATGGGCCGTTGCCTTGGCTGCGATCCATGATGCGGACAAAAGTCTATGGCCCAAGGGAGAAAAGACCCGACTGAGGGCTCCGTTCAAAGGCTTTTTTGATGCGGCAGCCTTCCTGAAGGGGATCTTCGGAGAGGATGGGAAAACATTTCTCAACGGAATCCGGCAGGATTGGGAACGTGCGCGCAACGAGATGCTGTTGTTGCTGGAGATCACCGACCGTT
Organism: Verrucomicrobiota bacterium; assembly: GCA_016871475.1. GTDB lineage: Bacteria > Verrucomicrobiota > Verrucomicrobiia > Limisphaerales > UBA11320 > UBA11320. The sequence goes on along the minus strand of VHDG01000847.1, from coordinate 87 downwards.
TTGGAAAGCAATTCGACCTGGCCAAGCGGGAGCTCGGGGGCGTGGATTTTTCGGATCAGGAACAGCTGTGTCTTCGTCTGTTGATCG
>VHDG01000846.1 GCA_016871475.1 Verrucomicrobiota bacterium | reverse complement strand
AGAATTTCCCTCCTCGATCACTCGCGAGATCTTCCCAGTCAACCAGCTGCACGCGGGCGATGGACACGCTGCCCAGAGCTTTCCCATTCCGCTCCATGGAGTAGAGGAGCGGAACCCGACCATCGCCGTGGGACCAGAGGATCTGGGGATTCCTGGAGGAGACCACGACACCCGAGCTTTCCTTGAGGGAGGGAGCCTGGATGCGGCCCAACATGCGCGTGCCCTCCGGCAGAGCAGGAGCCAGGTAAGCTGCGGCTCCCGAGGCAAGATGAGCACAAACCACCAGGATCATCCCGACGAGCGGAAGGAGTTTCATGACGCAAAACCCTAGGCTGAGCCTTGCGGTTTGACCAGAAACCATATTTCAAAGAAAGTCCAGCCGCGTTGAATGCGCATGGGACCAAAAGCGTCCTGCAAAGGACTTTTCTAAACCGCCATCGAATGATCAGCTCCCAGCACCGCGTCTTTTTCGTCAGACCTTTCGTCCTATGCCTGCTCTCGGTCTGTCTGTCCAACCCGGGTCCGCTGCAATCGCAGGATGCGGATCGGACCGCCGTGATGGTTGAGGCTCTGCTCAAGCTCGAAAACCCAGACCTCAGTTCGAACGCCCGGCTGAAGGAGATCGTGGAGAGCCTCGCCCAGAAGACAACGGGCACGGCGGATTTCGTCCGACTTGTGAAGAAGTTCAGGCTGCAGGATCGTTCCGAGGGGCTTCTGCAGGCGGCAAGCACTTTGGGAGCCTCTGACGCGGGTGCCGAGGCAATCCGGCTCCTGATTTCGGGCGGCAACCCCGAGGCATTGCTTGCCGCTGCGACAGGCGAGGCGCCTCGCGCCCTACAGATCCTGAGGGCGATCGGTGCTGCGTCAGATGCCCGATCCGTAAGCCTGCTCACGAACGTTGTCACGAGCGCGAAAGCAACTCCTGAAGCACGAAAGGAAGCCGTTCGTGCAGCGTCCCGGATCAAGGAGGGCGCCGGGGCTTTGGTAAAACTGGCGGAGGCTGATCTGCTTCCGCCCGATACCCGCTTCACGGCTCAGACGGAGCTCTCGACCGCACGCTGGCCTGAGATCAAGACTGCGGCAGCGAAGCTCCTTCCGCCCCCTTCCGGCAGCAGTTCGGAACCCCTGCCACCCATCAGCGAACTGATCAAAGCCAAGGGCAACCCCGTAAACGGCCGCGCCATGTTCTTCGGCAAAGCAACCTGCTCCACATGCCATCAGATCAAGAAGGAAGGGATTCACTTCGGTCCGGACCTCTCGCAAATAGGCACCAAACTGGGCAAGGACGCGCTCTATGAATCCATCCTCGATCCGAGCTCGGGTGTCTCGTTCGGCTACGAAGCCTGGCTTGTCACTCTAAAGTCAGAGGAGGAAGCCTTCGGACTGGTCGCAAGCGAGACGGAAACCGACCTCTCCATCCGCGCTCCGGGTGGAGTGGTGACGAATTACAAGAAGTCAGAGATCCAAAAGCGCGAGCAGCAAAAGCTCTCCATCATGCCGGCCGGGCTTCAAGCCACCATGAGCCGGGCCGAGCTGACCGACCTCATCGAGTTCCTCGCATCTCTTCGCTGAGCCCCATGTAGAGCTGCTCCGGGCGGGCCGCCGGCACCACCTTCCAGTCCACTGCGCGATCCACGGCCGCCCGCATCTGTTGAAACCACCATTGCGCACGCGTCCGACGCCGTTCCTTGCGAGCCACCCGGCATGACTGGGATGGCGATTGGGAGAAGTTCAGTTCGGTCTGCTGGTTTGTTTTCATGCGCGCACTGTAAAGGCGGGGGTATGACAACGAGGGGGGTAGGCCTCGTCACTGTACCAATCCAGTACAGAGGGGGCCGAACGGGCCCCAAAGCAGGCCGATTGAACCCGCGAGCCTGCCATTTCACACCGGTTTCCATCCATCTCCTGTAAGAATCTTTGAGGAATCGCATTGAAGGTGGTAGTTATGCGCCAGTCCTATATGAGAGCCATACGCTCGCATCCTTGCATCTCAGCTGCGTTTTTCGCCCTGACGCTTTCCCTGGTCTGCCCAGCCTTGCACGCACAGCAGAGCATCGCCCGCGTCTGGAATGAGGAAATCCTCAAGGCCATCCGCGTCGATCTTCCCCATCCTCCGGCGCACGCTCGCAATCTCTTCC
>VHDG01000845.1 GCA_016871475.1 Verrucomicrobiota bacterium | reverse complement strand
GGACGGGGTGATGATATTGTTCTTTCACACTTGTACATATTGGGTGCGTCCAAGACTATCCCGTGACAGTATGAGAACGGGAGAGGTGATGATATCGTTTTTTCCACTTCCTTTCGGGCAATCAGGTCACAATTCCACCGTGACAACATCGGATGGGCAACCTGTTGGCCTATGGGAAAACCGTGATCTTCCAAGGCACCGATCCCGTCTGCTCAGTCGAGCTCACGTACTTCAGTCCTCAATAACACCTTCCCCAGATGTCCCCGGTAGCCGATGGTGATCTCTTGTTCAGTGCCGGTCGGCTTCATCTCCACTTCCACGCTCTTGGTATCCAACGAAGCGCTCAGTCTCAGTTCCTGCCGGGTTCCAGGTCCGACTTCAACCCAGGCCACTGCCGGACTATTCCTGTGTTCTTGACTGCTCCAGAGCTCCCGCGCCTCCAACCTCAATCTCATCCGCCTCCCCTCCGCGCTCACCACAGCCCGCCAACTCCCCTGACTCCTGATTTGTCTCCCCGAGACCGTGATCATCAAACCAAGCCCCCCAGTCGAAAGAGTGGTCTGCCCGAACTCGCATCGCCCAAACTCAGGTCGCGCATGCCATGCCTCATTGGGAACCCATCCGCATGCGCCTGAATAGGAACGAGGTCATAACATGGACTTCTGCTCTCTACCCGGACGGAGTGATTTGGAAGTTACGTTTCTCGAACAGGTGCCTGCCGGAGCTTGAGCTGCCAAAGGGACTATGGAGGCTATCAAGGCCGATGGAGCCGGTAGAAGGCTTGGGAGGCCGAAGGGTTGACCCGGATCTCGATGCGGTTGCCGTTCGCCACCCCGGATCCCAGCGACGTCCACTGCGCGAACGGCCTCGTCACGTCCTCAGTGGTTTTCAACTGGAATCCCTGCGCGGTCGCAGGCCAGTGGAATAGCGCGTCGCCATTCGCCTCCAGCGTCAAGCCCAAGACAGGTCTCGCGGGTGGCACCACGTTGGAGTAGCCCGTGAGGTTCAATTCCAACGCAAACCCCAGATCGGAACTATCGGGGCGGATTTGATGCACCTCGGCGGCGATGACGTTCACCCCTGAAACCAGGTTCGTCGCAAGGATATTGGTGGTGATCCATTGTTGCTCTGCGGCCCCAGTGATATCCCGCAAAGCGGCGGAGGAGAATACTGCGTTGGCCGCCAGGTTGTCCCTGAACGCCGGACGGCCATTGATATAGACCGCCAAGCCGTCGTCACGCTGGTAACGGAACGCGAGATTCGTGGCTGTGACTCCCTCGGGGACTTCAAAACGATTTCTGAAGTAGGTGGTCATGTGCTTGTTCGCACTGGAGTTGCCAAAGCTGATCAAGGTCGTCTCACCGTCTCCTCCATACCCCAACCGGGCAGGTCCCTCCGACCATCCGCTGTCATCATAACCCGTATCGCGCCAGGCGGTGCCCAGGTTCTGGCCGCGATCGAAAAACTTCCAGACTCCATCTGCTGGGATGGCAGCCAAAAACCACACGGGGCGGGCGACGTCAATGGTCACCTCGGCTGAGTCGAGGGATGTGCCATCAGCGAAATAAGCCCGCGCATGGAGCTTGTGACGACCCAAGGGAGCATCCTCCCACGCCGCTCTCCAGGGAGCAGAGAGTGCAACGCCGAACTGCACGCCGTTGGCAAGGAACTCGATCCGGGTCACGGCTCCGCCTCCGGCTCCCTGCGCGGTGGCTTCGGCTTCCACTGGCTCGCCTGACGGCAGCGCTGACGCCCCCCCCGGGCTCAACAAAGTCACCCGCTTCTCCGTGGTGCCTACTCCGAGCAATTGAAGGTCGAACGCTGCGTCGCTGCTGGATGCCGATTGCTGGTGCAGCTCGACGGCTATGATGTTTTGGCCGAGCCGCAGCATGGAGCCGTTGATGGGGATCACGGTCTCAAACAACTGGGTCTCCTCCGGAGTGTTCACATTCTCCACGGCGGGAGTGGAATGACTAACAGGCCCGGCAGGCATGTTGCTGCGGAACACTTCCCTGCCGTTGACGTAAACCACTGCGCCGTCGTCGCGGATCATCTGGAATACCAGATGTGAATAGGCAGATGGCTTGGGCACCTGGAAGGTCTTCCGGAAATAGTACGTGGGACGCCCCGGAGTCAGGGT
>VHDG01000844.1 GCA_016871475.1 Verrucomicrobiota bacterium | reverse complement strand
CGAACGCACCCCTCCCCATGAACCTGCACTTAACTTGTAATGGCTGGGGTGAGTGTAAAGCCCTGTTTCTTGGCGAGCTTGCGCAGCAGGCGCGTCTCGGTTTCCAGCACTTTGGATTCATAGCTCTTGAGTCCTTTCTCGACATATTCCATCCCGTAGCGCAGCAACCGGTAGAACAACAGCGCCAGCTTCCGCGCCAGCGCCACGTTCGCCGCCAGTCCGCCCAACCGCCCCCGCAGTCGCCGGTAAAATCCCCCGAGCGCCTTGTCCACACTTTGCGCCAGCGCCCGCGCCGCCGCGCAGAGGATCCGCCCCGCACGGTTGCGGTGGGCCTTCACACTCCCTTTGCGTTTGCCGCTTTGCTTTCTCCCGCCCGCCAGTCCCAGCCACGAAACAAAATGTTTCTCGCTGGGCCAGCGTGCCATGTCCGTGCCCACTTCGCTGATCAGTTGCAACACCAGATAGGTGCTGAACCCGGGAACCTGCGTCGCGTCACGCCCGCCGCACAACCGCACCACCAACTCCTGCAGCCGCTCGATCACCGGCGCGTTTTTGCCCGTCCCTTTCGCCGGGGACAATGCGACCGGGCCGACGCTCACGACGTGACCGCCGCCGCCCTCCGGCGGTTGCGACCCGGAGAGTTCCTGCAACAACGCGGCCAGCTCACGGTCGCAGTCCGCGATCTTTTGCTGGTAGGTTTCCCACAACTCCAGCGCCTGTCGCAACGCGAAGATCTGTTCCTTTTTCCAACTGCCCCGCAGGCTTTCCTTCACCCGGTCGGACTTCTTCTTCTGGATTTGCACGTCACACAACGCCAGGAGTTCGCCCGGACGGCGTTCACCCTTCAGGATGGCCCGCACCACCTTCAAGCCGCTCACGCCGGTCAGGTCGCTGATGACGTCGTGGAACTTGATGTTCATGCGTTCCATCGCCTGTTGCATCTTCTGCACCTGGCTGGCCGCGCCGATCAGATGATCGCCCCGCAGCCGCTGGTAGTCCTGCAACTGCCGGATGTGGGCCGGGGGCACGAAGCCGCCGCGCAGAAGTCCGTGCGCGTGCAACGTGGCCAGCCACTGGCAGTCGGCCATGTCGGTCTTGCGTCCGGGCACGTTTTGCACGTGCCGTCCGTTGACCACGATGACTTCCAGCCCGGCGGCCTCCAGCACTTCATAAACGTAGAGCCAGTAGACGCCGGTGGCCTCCATCGCCACGGAGCAGACGCCCTGTGCCTTGAACCAGTTGCGCAAGCGTTCCAGTTCGCCGGTGAAGGTGCCGAAGACGTGCGGCACATCGCCGGCGATGGAGACGTGGAGTTTTTCGCTGCCGACATCAATGGCGGCGGCATTGGGATTGAGGACAGGCAGGGCTTTCATGACACAATGGATTTTGAGTTGAACCAACGTGTCACTCGCCGGGTGCCCGAACGTCCACAGAAGGACAAGCCTCCCCAGCGGGAACACCATCGAAATGGCGTCACCAAACAATGCGCATGCCGACGAACGGAACCAGTCTCACCCGCGGGCAGTCCTGAAAAACAAGACGCGCCAAAGGGAAATGCGGCCACACTGCGCCCGACGACTGACGGCGGGGAGCCTATCAGGTTCAGGGGTTCAAAGCGCGAAATTCCATTTGGGAGAAATCTCACCCCGGCCCTCTCCCCCAGGAGAGGGAGAATTATTCGCTGCGGCTCGGCCTGTTGAGCGCCGCTTGATCGTGCGTGCGCCTTCTCGCGAATGTCGGACGGGCGGCAATTGCAACGAAGGCTACCGAATTTTCGAGCGTCGTGGATCGCGTCTCCCTCTCCCCGGGGGAGAGGGCTGGGGTGAGGGCTAGTGTCAAAACTAAACTCAGGCAAACTCATCTCAGAAAAATCTCGTTCAATTGTTTTGTAGTCGTCTCCAAATCACGGAGCAACGCATCCCAATCTGGATTTATGGTCTGCTGTCGAATCGTGCGGTGATACGGCTTGTATTGCAGAGTGCCCTCTGTTTCTGGAATGAGCATTGAGCCGTCTGCCTCCAAATCAGAATTCTCTAAAGCATCAAGCCTCACAAGTAATCCAATGTTACTGCTACTTCGTAAATAGTCTGAAAGCTTCTGGGCGCTCTCAGGATGAGGAGCGTTTCTTACTATTCCAACGGT
>VHDG01000843.1 GCA_016871475.1 Verrucomicrobiota bacterium | reverse complement strand
ACGGCTACATCGATACCTTCGCCGAAGCGCGCAAGCTGCTCGTCGAGGAGCTGAACGGCACTTTGGTGACCGTTGCAAAAGACGTGAAGATTCAGGTCGAATTCAACCCGGCGCTGGTCGCTGGTTACCGTCTGATCGGCTACGAGAACCGGCTGCTTGCCAAAGAGGAGTTTAACGACGACGCCAGGGATGCCGGCGACATTGGTGCCGGGCACACTGTGACCGCACTGTACGAGGTGGTGCCACCCGGCCGATCCGTTCCGGCCAGCAATGTCGATTCCTTGAAATACCAGACGGCAACCGCCGAAACTCGCCCCCCGAGTAGCGAGCTCTTCACCATCAAGCTCCGCTACAAAACACCCGACGGCACCAACAGCCAGCTGATGACCATTCCATACACGGACACTGGGGCGGGGATCGAGGTTGCGTCGGCGGATTTCAAGTTCGCCGCTGCCGTGGCTGCGTTCGGCATGATCCTGCGTGGATCGGAACACCGGGCCGGCGCCACCATGACGATGGTCAGGGACCTGGCCTCTCCGGGAAACACCTCGCCTTATCGGGCCGAATTCCTGGACTTGGTGGAATCCGCCGTTGGTCTGGCCGCTCAATCTGCTTCGGTGCGTTGATGGATCTCATCCCACACTCGCAGGGATTAAGGCGAAGACCATTGAAGCGATGCAGTGGGTCCTGGATTGAGCCACAAGGGACGGTTTGATCGGAAGCAAGTCGGGCGATCCCTGCCGAAGTTCGAGCCACTGCATGCGCCGGCCCAATTCGCTGCGCCTTCCTACCCAGATTGGTTCATCCGCCACAAGGTCCAGATCATCTCCTCAATATAGGCGCTGCGACTCGGATAGCTCACCGCTTGAGCAGGCTGCTTCAACAGCGATTCAGCTCCCTGGTTCAACCAACAGCCGGGTGCGTGTGAACGGAAATCACGGATCAACTCGGCCAAATCTCTAACCAGATCACCCGTGCGACGTTCCCCCAAGGTTTCAAACAGGAACAACTCGAGATTCAACGAGTAGCGAATCACTCCGGCTCTCAGCACCAGATCCAACACCATCCGTTCCGACAGCCGCTCACGCACGCGCACCTCGGTATCCACGATGGGTACCCCGTCCGGGCCTGCCTGGTTCCAGCTCGGAATCGGGACGCTCTTCCTCTCAAAACCGGATTCCATCACCTGGCCACTTGTCACAAGCCAGAGATGTCCCCACGCCACATCAATCGGACGCCCGATCGCATCGAAGATCCGCAAACAATCAGGGTGACACTCGAGCTTGTTGAGAATCTTCGCTGGAGGAGTTTGAGGAAGCGCACGCTCTTCCACGGGCCGAACTCCGGTGATACCTGCCCGGGCCAAATCGTGGGTCAGTTGCATGGCCTGCTCACGCGTCAGGCGACGGGCCAGGATGCCGAAGGCATCCTTGGAAAGAATATGAGCATCATAGGATGTGAAAATCTTGGACATCTGAAAGGCTCGCTGGAGGGCTTCCACTGAAGGGCGCTCCAGGGTTTCCTGAACCAATGCGAAGTTCATGGAGCTGAACCTGCTCTGGAATCCCCAGGGATCACAAGCCGGTAGTTGCGATGCAAAGGCACAGACAATAGTTCAACAGGCGCGGATGCATCGTAGTTGAACTGTGAGCCCGCGAAACGAATCCAGTTGGACCACGGTGTCCCGATGCCCTCATTCACCTGCAGCATGTAGGTCCGATTGGAAATCGCCCGAAACCCGATGGAGGGCATCCGGGTCAGCCTGCCCGATTGATCTGGAAACCGAAGCATGAGGAAATCGCGGTGATCCAGCGGGTTTGTGCCGGCGAGATACTCGTGCAGGTTGATCGATCCATCTCCGTCATGGTCCTGAAGCCCGTCGATCGGACTGTTGTAGTTAAACTGATAGGTCAGCTCCCAGATGTCCGGCATCCCGTCCCTGTCGCTATCCGAGAGGACCAACACATTGGCCCGGCTCGGGTGGACGATGAAGCGGCCGCTGGCGCGATTGCTGAGCAGAAGGCTGTAAACCCCACCCTGGGTGAGCTGCGCATTGGGTATCACCAGGTGAGGCAGGCTGGGGTGCTTGAGGTTCAATCCATCCTTGCGCCAGAGGTACGCGATCGGTTCCGTCCCCGTGGCCA
>VHDG01000842.1 GCA_016871475.1 Verrucomicrobiota bacterium | reverse complement strand
GGTTGAAAGATGGTCGGTGAAAGATGAGCACTTCTGTTCTCTTTTTCATATTTTTGCCCCCCATCTTTTTGCCAGTTCTCCCCCCGTCGTCGGCAGCCCCGGAGTTCAGCAGGCCATCGATGTGTCGACCTCTCCGCGTCTCCGCGTGAGAAAAACGTCTTCCTCCGATGCCCTACTGAATCGTTCCCGCTAAGCAACCTTGACCCTGATCGTTTTTTTTGGCGGAGTTGCCGCCATTCCAATGACATCGACTCACGTCTTCCTCGCGCAGGCAGGTGCAGCGGGACCTGACTACTGGCCGTTCGCAGTTCTCGGAATCAGTGTCTGCTTGATCATCCTGCTCATCACGGTCCTCCGCGTGCATGCCTTTCTGGCACTTATCCTGGCGGCTGTGGCAGCGGGTCTGCTCTCCCGGAGCCTACCTGGCGAGCCCGAGAAGAGTCATTGGGTGCAGGCGGTGGAGCTCACAACTGCTGAATTCGGAACGACGGCAGGCAAGATTGGAGTGGTGATCGCCCTGGCATCGATCATCGGCATGTGTCTCATGGAAAGCGGTGCGGCAGACAAGGTCGTCAGACGGTTCCTCGCCTTTTTCGGCCCCTCGCGAGCTGGTGCAGCCATTCTGGTAAGCGGCTACATCCTCTCCATCCCCATCTTCTTCGACACCTTCTTCATGCTGGTGCTTCCCCTCGCGGTCGCCATGCATCTCCGAACCGGCAAGGATTACATGCTCTACATCATGGCGATCTGCTGCAGCGGTGTTGTCACCCACTCCATGGTGATTCCACACCCCGGCCCCCTCGCCATGGCAGAGAGCCTCAAACTCGACGTCGGCCTGACCATCATTGTCGGAATCATCGCGGGGGTGTTTCCCGTGGCCTGCTCCTGGACCGTCATGAAGTGGATTGGGAAGCGGATGGTGATCCCGTTGCGCGAGGTGCCTGGCGTCTCCATCGAGAATCTCAAGGCCAGCGCAAATCGTCCCGAATCAGAGCTACCCGGCTTCTGGGCCTCCATTGCTCCGGTGATCCTGCCCATCGCCCTCATCTCCATCGCCTCGACCTTCATCGCGATCCAAGGCAAGGGCTTCCATTCCTCGGACTTCAAGCAACCCCAGGAGCTCGCCCAGGCGCTTAAATCGAAATCAAGCCCGGCAGCAACGTTTGCGGCTTCCTGCCTCTCGCCCAAGACACAACAATTCCTGGCAGGCTGGGACGGATCCCAACCTCCACCCAGCTCACTGCAGGAATCCATCGCCGGCGATCTCACCATCACCGTGCGAACGAAGAATCTCTCCAAGGAAACAGCCCTGACCAGTGCCCAGCTTCGACCCCTCACGCAGTCGCTTCTAGGTTCATCGCCACAGGCGGATAATCTGGTCCGTCTCAACCGCTGCCTTCTGGAGGACGCCCTCCCGCAGTTCCTCTCCCCCACCACGGGAATGAACTCCTGGCTTTACTCCATGGGAGTGTTCTGGGGGAACAGGAATATCTCCCTGCTGGTGGGCGCGGTGATTGCACTCGCCGTCCTGATCAACCAACGCAGGGAGCTCGGACTACAAAAGATCGCGGCCATGATCGAGCCACCGTTCGCGACGGCCGGTGTCATCATCCTCATCACCAGCGCCGGTGGCGCGTTCGGATTGATGCTCAAGAACGCGGGCGTGGGCGACGCCGTCAAGGCGCTGGTGGAGGGACGCGACGTCAACCTGCTCGTTCTCAGCTGGCTGGTTGCAGCGGTCATCCGTGTCGCCCAGGGATCCGCGACGGTGGCCATGCTCACCACCGCAGCGATGATCTACCCGATCATGAGCGGCGACACCGCCCTTCCCTATCACCCGGTTTACATTTTTCTTTCGATCGGGTTCGGAGCGATGATTTGTTCCTGGATGAACGACAGCGGCTTTTGGGTCGTTGGAAAACTGAGCGGGTTTACGGAGAAGGAAACGCTCAAGACCTGGACGGTCGCCGCAACGGTGAACAGCATCGCCGGGCTGGTGGTCGCCCTCGTTGGATCCAAGCTCATTCCCCTGATCTAACACGGGCTTGGCGGGCTCCAAGCCGGGTGAGCTGACGTCCTGCCCCATCAAAATTCGCGGGGCTCAGCCATTTCTCGAACGCGGCTCTGAGCGCCGGCCATTCTTGATCGGTGACCGAGAAC
>VHDG01000841.1 GCA_016871475.1 Verrucomicrobiota bacterium | reverse complement strand
CCCGCGGCTGACAACCATTTTTTCGCCGGGCACGGGCGGTTCTTTTCGTACATGGGCGACCTCAGCAATGCCGGGCGATTCTTCCGGTTGCAGGATCGGGCGATCACGCCTGAGGTCATTGGCTGGGCATGCCTCATTGCCGGAGCATCCGCCGCGGTGGGGTATGCGACGGGAGGCTCGCTTCGAAGGATCCTGCGATGAGTCCCGCCTCGTTCAGACCGGCGTTTTGGATGGCTGTGATGCTGTTCAGCCTTCCTTGGTTGCCGGTTGAGTCGCGGGCGCATGTGGGGTCGCCTCACATCATTTTTGAGGGAAGGACGGGTGATTACCCGGTTCGAGTGATCATTCGCCAGCCGGAGGTTGTGCCAGGGCTGGCAGAGATTCATGTGCGCGCATTGGGCGCTGCTCCTGAGCGGGTGACTGCCTTGCCGATGCATTCGGTTGCAGGAAGGAAGGGGGCTCCCAGGCCTGACGTGGCGACGTTGGTGGAAGGTGAGACTCACCTTTTTCAAGCCCAGCTCTGGTTCATGACCCGGGGCGCCTACGGGGTGGAGGTCACTACGGAAGGCCCCCTCGGGGGTGGGAGCGTAATGGTTCCCGTGAATTCCATGGCCTACGGAAGGAAGGAGATGCCGCTCTGGTTGTTGACTATAACTCTATCGCTCCTGACGCTGCTGGGCCTCGGCGTGGTCGGAATCGCGAGGGCCGGATTTCGGGAAGCCAGTCTGCCGCCCGATGCGCCAGCCACCTCTTCGTTACAGCGCCGGGGCCTGATCGGTGCGTCGCTGGGTGCGGTGTTGGTGGCGGTGGCGATCTATGGTGGAAACCTGTGGAGGGAGGTTGAGGACAACCAGCATAGGAGCCGGGTGCTCTACCGGCCCTTTGCCCATGAAGTCGCGCTCGCAGAGTCCGATCCCCCGGAGCTCACGTTCAAGCTCACCGATTCTCGTGCCTCGGCCCGACACAACGCCCTGCTGCCGGACCACGGAAAACTCGTTCATCTCTTTCTGGTCAGCGACACAAGTCCTCCCGCCTTCGCCCATTTGCATCCGAAGGGTTTCGACAGGCTGGCCTTCAAATCGACGATCCCTCCCTTGCCGGGCGGCAACTATCGGGTGTTCACGGATCTGGTGCATGAGGGGGGAGCGACGCAACTTTTGACCAACCGGCTTGTGTTGCCTTCAGACGTTCCTATTTCCCCGCCATCGGATCCTGAGGATTCATGGCTGGCTTCACGCCCGGTGGGGGAGCGGACATCAGAACTGGGCGAAGGCATGACGATGCAGCTCGAAGTGGTTCCTGGGGCGTCAGTGTCGGAGGGAGTGAGATTGCGGGCATCGGTGCGAAACCCTGAAGGTGGGGCTGTAACTCTTGAGCCGTATCTCCGGATGTTGGGACACGCAGTCGTGATGAAGGAGGACGGCGGAAGATTCGCGCACCTGCACCCGGCTGGTACGCTGAACATGGCGGCCGCAAGAAGAATGGCGGATCGATCGGGGCCTCCCGGGGCGGCGGAAGCCTCGGATGCAGTCTGCGGCGATCTTTCGGTGCTGCCGCCTGAACAGGCACTGGCGATGGGTCGCGAGGGCGTGGTGTCCTTTCCCTTCGTGTTTCCGGAGATGGGGAACTACTGGATCTGGGTGCAGGTCCGGGTGAAGGGTGTCATCCGAACAGGACTCTTCCGGCACAAGGCATAGCTCGCATCAGGGCTCGGATCATCTGGCGGTGGTCAGCTCGGTGTGAACCTTTTCCACCTGCGCGTCGAACATCGATCCAATGTAGAACGCCAGATGATCTTTCTTGCGAAGCTCTGACTTGATCAAGGTGCCCGCTGCCTTGAGCTCCTCCTTTTTCATTCCCATGTCGACGAGTTTTTGGACTTCGGAACGGAGGGTTGTGATGTATTCGATTTGATTGTCCAGGATCTCAGGTCCGCCCATCGCGCCATGGCCAGGGCAGATGAATTTGGGCTGGAGTTGTCTGGCGGCTTGAAGGGTTTTGACCCACTCCCCGGTGTCTCCATCTCCCATGAAGTTGTAAGGCCCGTTGACGCAGGCATCTCCGGTGAAGAGCACTCGTTCCTTGGGAAGCCAGGCAAAGCCATCACCGCGCGTATGTGCAATGCCAAGGTGATGCAGTTCAACGCGGATTTTTCCGTCATCGAAGGTCAGCTGACGCTC
>VHDG01000840.1 GCA_016871475.1 Verrucomicrobiota bacterium | reverse complement strand
TCTCAAAAGCGAAGGAGGGATCGTAAGCCATCAGGTTGGGGACGCAGCTGGCAATCAGCTGGCTGTGCCCGTCCTGATGCTGCAATCCCTCGCCATTGAGGGTCGTGCGACCTGCGGTTGCCCCAAGGAGAAAGCCCTTTGCGAGGCTGTCACCAGCGAGCCAGATCTGATCCCCTACCCGTTGAAACCCGAACATCGAGTAGTAGATGAAGAACGGAATCGTAGGCACACCGAGGTTGGCATACGCTGTGCCCGCAGCCACGAAGGAGGCCATGGAACCCGCCTCCGTGATGCCTTCCTCAAGGATCTGGCCGTCTTTGGCCTCGTGGTAGTAGTTGAGGGTCTCCTTGTCCACGGGCTCATACAGCTGCCCCTTGGACGAATAAATCCCGTACTCGCGGAACATCGACTCCATGCCGAACGTTCTGGCCTCGTCCGGGATGATCGGCACGACGTAGCGGCCGATGTTCTTGTCGTTGAGCAGCCGCTTGAGCAGGTCCACAAACACCATGGTGGTGGAGGCCTCGCGTGCGCCGCTGCCTTTGAGGGCGGAGGCTCCGAAATCCTCCAGCTTGGGAATCTCAAGCTTTGGCTGCTGATCCTGTCGCTTCGGCAATGACCCGCCCAGTGCCTTGCGCCGTTCGAGCAGATACTTGAGCTCTGGGCTGTTCTTTTCGGGACGGAAGAAAGGAAGCTCGGCGATGGCTTCGTCGCTGATCGGGATATTGAAACGGGAGCGGAACTCACGAAGCTCCTTCTCGTTCATCTTCTTCTGCTGATGCGAGATGTTACGTCCCTCTCCGGCCTCACCCAGCCCGTAGCCCTTGATGGTATGAGCCAGGATGACTGTGGGCTGGCCCTTGTGGTTCACGGCGGCGTGATAGGCGGCATGGACTTTCTTCGGGTCGTGCCCGCCCCGGAGCATCTTGCGCAACTGGTCGTCCGTCAGGCGGTTCACCAGCGCCTTGAGCTCCGGATACTTCCCAAAAAAATGTTTCCGGATGTAGCTGCCCGGGCTGACCGAGTATTTCTGGAAATCGCCATCGACACACTCATCGAGCCTTCGCAACAACAGACCGCGACGGTCGGCCTCGAACAACGGATCCCAATCGCTTCCCCAGATCAGCTTGATGACATTCCATCCAGCGCCTCGGAACACCCCTTCGAGCTCCTGAATGATCTTGCTGTTGCCCCGCACGGGGCCGTCCAGCCGTTGAAGGTTGCAATTGACCACCCACACCAGGTTGTCCAGGGACTCCCGGGCAGCCATCGCGATGGCTCCCAGCGTCTCAGGCTCATCGCTCTCGCCGTCCCCGACGAAGCACCAAACCCGCGGATCCGGCTTCTCCGGGTTGTAGAGGTTGCGCGCCTTCAGATATCGAAGGAAACGCGCATGGTAGAGCGAGTTGATCGGTCCCAAGCCCATCGACACCGTCGGGAACTGCCAGTAATCCCGCATCAGGTACGGATGCGGATACGAGGAAAGCCCGCCACCCTCGGCCAGCTGTCGCCGGAACGCAGCCAGATCCTTCTCGGTAAACCTGCCTTCGAGGTAACTGCGAGCGTAATTGCCGGGAGTGGTGTGGCCCTGAAAGTAAATCAGGTCGGCCGGACCGTCATCACCTCCACGAAAGAAGTGATTGAAACCCACCTCGTACAACGTCGCACAGGAGGCATAGCTGGAAATATGACCGCCCAAGCCGTCGGAAATCTTGTTTCCGTGCACCACCATCGCCATGGCGTTCCAACGGATGAAGCTCTTGATCTGATTCTCCAGCTGGCGGTCGCCGGGAAACTCCGGCTCCTCAGAAGGAGAGATGGTGTTGATGTAAGGAGTGTTGACTGTGGGCGAAACCCGGATCCCGGAGGCGCGCAGGCGCTGGATCAGGCCATCGATAAACCCAGGGATCTGATCCCCTCCCTTCGTCCGCAAACTCACCTCGAGCACATTCTCAAGAGAGTTGAACCACAGACGGGTCTCCTCCTGGCCGACAGCGGCTTCAGAGGATGCGAGAGCTTGATCTTTGACGAGTTTCACGTTTTGAGTCACGGAGCGAGATGATACTTGGGCAGACCCGGTTGCCAAGGGTTATGCGGTGCAAATGAAGAAGATAATTCTGAAAATGACAAAACGGTTTCACTGATGAACCTCGTGAGCGCAGCTTCTAAAACATCAAATC
>VHDG01000839.1 GCA_016871475.1 Verrucomicrobiota bacterium | reverse complement strand
CAAATACGAAACAGCGACGACACCGTTGATGTGGATGAGGACAAGGATCCTCGAGTTCAATACGATGGTCCGCTGGTTGTGCTCACAAGCCGGTTCAGTGCCTCCGCCTCAGAGATTTTGGCCGGGGCCCTTCAGGACTACGGCCGTGCCGTGGTGGTAGGCGAGAGCACAACCCACGGGAAAGGCACGGTCCAGTCGGTCATGCAGCTCGGCCGCCTCTTGCGCACCACGAACAACCTGGGCGCAGTCAAGCTCACCATCAGAAAATTCTATCGAGCCAGCGGAGATTCCACCCAGCTCAAGGGAGTCATTCCTGACATCGTGCTCCCCTCGGTGAACAACGTCGCCGAGATCGGAGAAGCCGAACTCGACAATGCTCTGCCCTTCGACACCATCAAACCTGCCACTTATGAGAAGCTCGATCGCGTCTCTCCCGTGCTGAGCTCCTTGAGGGATTCTTCCTCGGACAGGGTGAAGACCAACAAGGATTTCGACTGGGTCCGATCCGATATGGAACGTTACAAGAAGCAGCTCGAGGACAAGAGTGTGTCCATGAACGAGGCGAATCGACGCAAAGAAAAGGAGGAGAACAAGTCTCGCCTGGACGCTCGAAAGAAGGAGCTTCAAGCCAGGGGTGAGCCCCAGCGCAAGGTCTGGGAATTCAAGATCCGCGATGTGGATCTGGCCGAGCTGCCCCTTCTTCAGAAGACCAACAAGGTCGCTGTGGTTCATGCCCCTGAAGGTCAGAAGTTGAGCGATCCCGACGGCAAAGCGGATGGCGAGGAAGATAAGACCGAAGAAGCGAGCATCCCGGATATCGATTATGTCATGGACGAGGCGAAGCAGATCCTCCTCGACTTCGTGAGACTGTCCAAGACGGCCGAGCGCCCCGGTGAAGCGACTGCGGCAAAGTAGGCCATTGCCCTTGGCGATCTGATTTGGTAAACGGGCGCATGAATTTGAATTCGACCCGAATGGAATCAGTGAATCGCCGCCAGTTCGCCACCATGATCGCCGCCGCCACGGCAGGCGCGTTGGCGGCAGGCGCCCAGGAAAAAAGCATCAAGTCAGGCACTCGGAAACTGCTGTCTCAGAAGCCCAGGATCGCTCAAGGCCTGACGGTCCTTTTTCAGGGTGATTCCATCACGGATGCCGGAAGAAGCCGGGAGAAAGCCTCCACGCCGAACGATGCGTCCGCCTTGGGGGGCGGCTATGCGGCCATGGCATCCACCTCTCTCCTTCTGGATCACCCTGCGCAGGAGCTTCGAATTTTCAACCGTGGGATCAGCGGGAACAAAGTCCATCAACTTGCAGAACGTTGGGACGCAGACTGCCTCAACCTCCGTCCCGGCCTGGTGAGCATTCTAATCGGAGTGAACGACTATTGGCACACTCTGAGCGGTGGCTACAAAGGGACCGTCGATGTTTATGAGAAGGATTATCGGGACTTGGTGGTTCGGACGCTGGATGGCCTGCCTGGGGTGTCGCTGGTGATCTGTGAGCCCTTCGTCTTGCGGTGCGGTGCGGTGAACGAGAAGTGGTTTCCTGAGTTTGATCGATACCGGGCTGCAGCTCGCCGGGTGGCTGAGGAGTTCAAGGCTGTTTTCGTGCCCTTCCAGCTGATGTTCGATCGTGCCATCAAGATAGCCCCCCCGGAGCATTGGGCCAAAGATGGCGTTCATCCCTCAGCTGCAGGCTCCGCTCTCATGGCGCACGCCTGGATCCGTGCTGTTCAATCTGGAAAACGGGGTTGAGCGTCGTCGCGCCGTGCCCAACGGGCACAACAGGATCTTTCCTCAGATCGCTGACCCGCATCGATATCGAGATCCGATCCGACGTACGCGATGTTTTCGCCTTCGAGAATCGCGAGGCGGTCGCTCACTGACGCTTTCCCCGATAGGTCAGCAGAAAGAACATCAGGATCGCTGCCATCGGCAGCGACAGACCCGCCCAGTACTTCGGCCAGTCAGTCCGGCCCGCATAGCTGCACGAAGTGAGCCAGGCACCGCATGCCAGGTAACCTGCCAGGCTTCCCACGCCCCCGGTCATCAAGCCCAGCAAGGCCTGGGCCCGGGTTCGCCACGCAGCTTCCACTCGTTCCGCCAAATACATCTGCGCGACGACCGCTGTCCAGGTGAACGCGAACCCGTGGAAGGAGAGCCCAAGCAAAACGTGCACGGGCGAC
>VHDG01000838.1 GCA_016871475.1 Verrucomicrobiota bacterium | reverse complement strand
GCATTTCCGGAATGTGGATTCCCCTTTGCCGAAGTTCCAGGAGACCTTCGTCGATGAGGGCTACTTGGACATGTATCAAGTCATGAAGACATTGAAGGAGCATCGCTTCAATGGCGTGATGATTCCCGATCATGTTCCTGGCGAAGGACTTCGGGGCATCAACACGGCGTACACGATTGGCTATATGAAAGCACTCCGAGACCGGGTTAACGCGGAGGCAGGCAATTAGAGTTTCCGTCGAGAAACCAGGGGCATTGCAGGGAATTCTCCAGCTCGACTGACGGGACGCGTACAGCGCCACGGGGGTGGTAACAAGACCGGCTGAAATCCCGCCGGCTGGGTTTGTTCCAGATGTTCGATCCACCCCCGCTGCGCTCTGGGCGGAGTTTCCCCTCCTTAGCCTTTCTTAGCCTGCAAGGGCCGCTAGTTTGCCCGAGTCTCAAATCTCTCATCGGCGGAGGTATGACGTGCAGACACCAGAGACGAGTACAGTAACAACAAGTCGCTACACGACTTCACATACACTGTTTGAACGCTCGAAAAAAGCCCTCGCAGGAGGAATCAGCAGCCCTGTGCGCCTGCTTTTCCCCGAACGTCTGTTCTTGCGTGAGGCACTTGGGCCGCGAGTTTGGGATGTGGATGGCAACGAATACATTGATTACGCGCTGGCGTGGGGAGTGCTAATCCTGGGCCACTGTCATCCTCGACTGGTTGAGGCCTTGCGACGGCAGGCCGAGCGACCCCAGATCTACGGTGCGCAACATGAGCTGGAGTACGAGGCTGCGGAGAGAGTGCAGCGCCTCGTGCCGTGTGCCGAGCGCGTGGCTTTTACCAGCAGTGGCACCGAAGCCGTTCAATTGGCTCTGCGTCTGGCCCGAGCGTTCACGGGCCGCAATCTGATTCTGAAGTTCGAAGGACATTTCCACGGCTGGGTCGACTCGGTGCTGCTCAGTCACCACAACACAAGTGAGGAACTTGGCCCGGTCGAGGAGCCTCGCGCGGCATTGTGCTCGAAAGGCCAGGTTCCCAACGCCTCCGAAAACGTCATCACAGCTCAGTGGAACGATCTGCTGTCGGTCCAACGCGTCTTTGCAAAGCATGGCTCATCGATTGCGGCCGTGATTGCCGAACCGGTTCTCGTCAACAGTGGAGCAATCATGCCAGAGCCAGGTCTTCTAGAGGCGCTGCGCCGGCTGACGCAAGACTACGGTTCTTTGTTGATTTTCGACGAGATCATCACGGGCTTTCGCATTGCCCTGGGTGGAGCGCAATCGTTTTTTGGGATCACCCCGGACCTCGCGACGTTTGGCAAAGCGATCGGGGGCGGAGTTGCATTGAGCTCTGTTGTGGGGCGCAAAGAGATCATGGAACAGATTGCCGGGGGAGGCGTTGCCTTCGGCGGAAGTTACAACGGCAATCCTGTTTCTCTTGCCGTCGCAATGGCCACACTCGATGAACTCGCACGCGATGGCGGAGCAGGCCTCAGGCAGGCTAACGCTCTTGGCAGTCAACTCATGGAGGGCCTTCGGTCCGCCGCCAAGGACACTGGAATTCCACTACTGATTACGGGTTTTGGGACGGCGTTCTCGATGCACTTCACGACGCGCCCTCAACCTCGCTCGTACCGCGACACTCTTCATGACGACAAAGTGGCACTTGCCACTTTCTTGAGACTCGCGCTCGAAGAAGGACTTCTCCTGCTGCCCGATGGACGTATCTATGTCAGTCCGGTTCACACCGAGCGTGAGCTGCACGAGACCTTGCGGGCTGCTCGCACTGTCTTTCAAAGAATGAGATAAGCTCGTGGGCCGCGCCGAAGGCTGATGTTGGGGAGCCTGACAAAAACATCAATTCTTGCCGACCTCGAATATGAACGATCCTTGATCGCTTGTGGGCAAACAGAAAGTGGATAGCGCACGGACTGGGTGATTGCTCTTCGATTAATTTGCGATGGTCTTCTGAAAGGAGGCTTACATGCCAGAATCGGTCCAAGGGTTTTTCATGATTGTTGTGGGAGGACTCCTCCAAGGCATGATCATGGCGCCAATGCCTTACCTGAAAAAGTGGGCGTGGGAAAACATTTGGCTGGCTTACGCCAGCTTCGCCTACCTGTTGCTGCCTTGGGTGTTCGCCCTTTGGACGATTCCCTCACTGTTCGAGGTCTACGCGAGCGCTCCGCAAGTGGCCGTCGTTCGA
>VHDG01000837.1 GCA_016871475.1 Verrucomicrobiota bacterium | reverse complement strand
CAGAAATCCCTGGTGGCCCAGGCGAAACACGGACTCATTCAGTGCCGCCTCCAACCCCGCAGCATCCATCCGCCCAATCGCATCCATGCCCAAGTCCAATGCGCGATGGGCCGCGTGCGGAGCGCTCTCGTCCAGGCCGTTCCTCAGAGACTCTGCTCCGTGGGGTTCAACGATGACTGGGGTGAAACGTGATGCATGATTTGCAGCGGAAGGCAGGAGAGAGCGGAGCTGTTCCGTCTCCAGGGTCGCGATGCTGCCGATCGAATGACCGGCCTCTGTGAGCTGCCGAAACAGGCTCAGTCTCTCCAACTCCTTGTCCGAGTAGAGTCGACGATTGGTCATGGTTCTCACCGGTTTCACCGCCTTGTACCGGCGCTCCCAGATCCGAATCAGGTGAGCGTTGACTCCCGTGAGCTTAGCCGCCACCCGGATCGTATAGGTCAAAGGTTTGATTATTTGAGCGCTTGTGTTTGACATCGTTAGTCGAGGGCAAAGTAGCGTCAAAATTCAGACAATCAAGCAGGGGAAACAAAGATGTTCAGCCTTGTCTCAGACCGGCTGTCTAAGTCTGTCCCGGACTTCCTCTGCACCCTGATCCACGCTTTGTGCATAGAGAATCCAAGAATCCGACGTGATCACAGGGTCAATGCACACTCGGCCTGTCTAAAAATAAATTGAACAAAGAGGGCTATAGTGAGTCAAAAATTAGACTATTTAAGCATTGACAGTTGGTGTAAATTAGACAAATTTAAGACAAAAAAGCACCAGTGATCTGGGATGCGACGTTTGAAAGACCTATGAAAATGATGAAGCGCAGTGAGTCTGGGACTAGTGGATTGGGGATCCGATCTGGCATACGGCGGGGTGGGCTTTCTGGTTTGGAGCCTCAGCCTGTGCGGATTCTGGGAAGCACGCCGTCGAACAGGCTGGCGGAGGTTTCTGAAGAATCTGCCGACCGAGATCTGATCAGGCATCGGGGCGACGATTCTCGTGCGAGGAATTGTTCCCTTACCGTGTATCTGAGCGACGCTGCTGAAGTTCCTCTGCTGACCTCGGAGGAGGAGATTGAGCTGGCGGCGCGGATCCAAGCCGGCGACGAGTCAGCCCGCGAACACATGATCAGGGCGAACCTTCGGCTGGTGGTGAAAATCGCCCGGGAGTATGAAGGTTTCGGTCTTCCGCTTCTCGACATGATCAACGAGGGCAATATCGGGCTCATGCGAGCGGTCGAACGATTCGATCCCACCAAGGGCTGCAAGTTCTCGACCTACGCAGCTTTGTGGATCCGCCAGGCGGTTCGACGCGGGTTGGCGAACCAGAGCAAAACCATCCGCTTGCCCATCAACATGGTGGATCGGCTTTCACAGATGAGCCGCGTGACTCGTGATCTACGGCAGAAGCTGGATCGGAACCCGAAGGACGAGGAAATCGCCGATGCGATGAATCTTCCAGTTCCCAAAATCCGCCGCTTGCATGCCGCTTCGATGCAAACCGCGTCATTGGATGCACCCGTGTCGTCAGCCCAGGATGCGGGGACGCTTGGCGAGTTGATCGAGGATACCTCGGGGTCGGATCCCTACAAAACATTGGAGGACAAGACCCGGTTTTCGCTGCTGCACGAATTGATGGCTCAGCTGAATCCAAGGGAGTCCATGATCCTTCGGTATCGATTCGGGCTTGATGGGGGATCTGAAAGAACTCTTGAGGAGGTAGGCGTGCGTTTTGGTGTGACTCGTGAGCGCATTCGCCAGTTGCAGAACTGTGCATTGAACAAACTCAAGGCCTTGCTCAGCGAGAGGGAGGCGATTCTCGTCCCATAGGGCTGAGGCAAAGCCAACATCCGGAACTCCGGGTGTTCCTCGGGCGGAGTTGAAGCCTCCGTCTGGAACTCCTGCTCAGGGGCCCCTCGGCGCACAACCTGAAGGAGAGACCACGGAAGACACGTAGCACACGGAAAGAAGACGGGATCTGTGGTTTTTTTGCTTTGTAGCGGTTCTGGGTTCGCTCATTTCTTGTCCCGTTCCGTGTGTTCGGTGTTTTCCGTGGTCTCTCAGCCGGCTTTGAATTGGATGACCCTGGCGCGAAGGGCTGACTGTTCTGACTCAGATTCGGATGCCGCGTAATGCCTGGAGTCGGCATCGGAAGATTTCAGATGCGAGATTTGTTCTGGACTTCATTGTCGTCGGAACAAAGGTT
>VHDG01000836.1 GCA_016871475.1 Verrucomicrobiota bacterium | reverse complement strand
AGAACGAGGCTCATCGCATCGAAGCCATACAACCCCTCAAAGCACTCGAATCATTTGAGGAAGCTCTAGCAACGCGCCCCAAGCTCATACTCGACGGAGTGTTCGGCATCGGGCTCAACCGCGCGCTTGACGCTGACTGGATTCGCCTTTTCACGCGGATCAATGAAAGTGGAATTCCATTGCTAGCCATCGACACTCCGTCAGGGCTTCACAGTCAGACGGGTGAGCCCATGGGCGCTGCGCTTCGCGCCACGGTGACCTTGATGCTCGGAGCGCCAAAAGACGGGCTCCTGAAAGCGAGTGCGCGACCCTTCGTGGGCCGGCTGGAACTGGCGTCCAACCTGGGACTGATCGACTGTCCGTTCGAGTCGCCGACCCGTTGGACCTCTGCATTGGACTTCAGGACCTTTCCCCCGCCCCGGGAGCCTGAAAGCCACAAGGGAACCTATGGCAGGCTGGCCATCGTCGCCGGCAGCATCGGCTATCATGGAGCCGCGGTGCTCGCCTGTCGGGGGGCTCAAAGGGCTCAGCCCGGTCTGATCACCCTTCACAGCTCCTCCTCGGCATTCCCACTTGCTGCGTCGCAGCTCCAGGCCGTCATGGCGCGCCCCATCCAGGCGGCCCCCGAAATCGACCCCGACTCTTCCTGCGTGCTCGTGGGCCCCGGACTGGCAGGTTCAGACGTTCCAACATCGTTGCCTGATTGGCTGGCTCGGGTATGGCGTGAAGAGTCGAAGGTCGTGGTGGTGGATGCCTCCGCGTTGGACTGGATCCCGGAAGGTCCCGCTCCCGGAGAACGACGAGTCATGACTCCTCATCCCGGGGAAGCAGCGCGTTTGCTGGGTGTCTCGGTGCAGGCTGTTCAGTCAGACCGCCCTGCCGCCCTGAGAGCGCTTTCTAAAAAGTTCGGAAACTGTTGGGTGGTCTTGAAGGGTAACCTGACACTCGTCGGCCGTTCCGATGGGGAGATCCACGTGAACCCCTCCGGCAATCCTCACCTCGCTCAAGCAGGTGCCGGCGATCTGCTGGCGGGCTGGCTTTCCGGCCTGCTCGCCCAGCCCCGGCTTGCAGGCGACCCAGGTCAAACGATTCGCTATGCGGTCTGGAAACACGGCGCCGTTGCGGATGATCTCCAACGGCATCGGCCCCACTGGATCATAGAGGACCTGGCTGCCTGGACAGAGTTCCCTCAGGAGAAGCCCAAGCTCTCGTTTCTCCCGCAGGAATAGGCTGCTTTGCCTGACGCAAACAGGGTCACGATCCGAAGTAACCCAGTTCGCGCAACGAACAGAAATCACGGGGTCGATCCGCGCTTCGCAGCCCAAGGATCACGTGATCCAGCAGCTCGATCTTCAGCAATTGCCCCGCGCGTATCAGATCCCGCGTGACCCGGATATCTGCATCGGAGGGCGTGGGATCACCGCTGGGATGGTTGTGCGCCACGACAAGGGCTGCCGCCCCATTCAGAATGGCTGAGCGGAATACCTCTCTCGGGTGCACAAGAAGAGTATCGAGCGTGCCCTGAGAAACCTTCTCAACACGGATCAGACGCCGGCGGGTGTTGAGAAGAAGAACCTGGAAAACTTCCACGGAGTACGACTGGTTCTCCGCTCGGAGCAGGGCTGCCACCCTCTCAGGCGTATCGAGCAGCGGGGCTTCGGAGCGTATTTCCGCCGCCATCCGGGAGGCGAGTGTGAAGGCCGCCTGAAGCGCGATGGCCTTGTCACGGCCTATGCCACGGACACGGGCCATTGATTCCCATGATGCACGCGCGAGATCGCTCAGGGATGAGAATTGTTTCAACAGCGCCTCCGCCACCTGAATCGCCGACATTCCTTTCAAACCGGTGCGAAGAAGAATGGCGATCAGCTCAGCCGGACGAAGAGCATCGGGGCCCAGTTCAGCAAGTCGCTCGCGGGGACGGTCGTGGACGGGCAGGTCTTTGATGCGTGATGTCTCCATGGCGCTCCAAGTGATGGCCCGGGCGGTGGAAGAAATCCAGATCAAAAAAAACCGCCCGTTCACAAGAAGGAACGGGCGGTTGGAGACGATGAAAGATCAGGCCTTGAAGTATTGCTTGAGCACCTGGACGACGCGGTCCTGCTGGGCCTCCGTGAGTTCGGGGTAGATCGGAAGACTCAGGCACTGACTTCCCGCGCGTTCGGCTTCGGGGAAATCGCCCTTCTTGTAACCGAGATACTGGT
>VHDG01000835.1 GCA_016871475.1 Verrucomicrobiota bacterium | reverse complement strand
TAGGGAGATACCGCGCGGAAGAACTGTTGTGGCGGCGGATTCCCTACCGCGATATGGCGATAGATATGATTGCTGGTGGGACTGCTGAACGCGCCCAGGTTTTGCCACGATGCTTCAGGACCCACTTTGTTGCTGGCTTCCATATGGTAAGGACGACCGGGTTCCACCAGGAGATGGAGGTCGAATGTGTTTACCGTGATCTGTTCGATGTGAGTGAATCTCGCATTGGCAGACGCCGGTGCAAAGCCGGTCACTGTCAGACGGGTGAAAGTGTTGGTTGTAAAGACCGACCAGGTGTGACCGGAGGTGAAAGCGTGCGTTGAGAAACTGCCGTTCGTGCTCCCGTAGGTAGCGACGGTAAACGATGCTCCGATCGCCGGGTTGTAACCCGGGGCAACCTGTGCCGTCAGGCCGCCCCCAAGCGGCGCAACGCCGCTGATGTGGATCTTCCCTTAATCGGTGTCGCTGTTGAGGCGGAAGGCCATCGTTCCTCCGCCTTGTTCGAAGCTGCCGCTGGCGAACGCAAACGAGCCTTTGAACGCCTCCAGGGCCGCTCCATGAATGAAACGAATCCCGTTGCCGATGGTGGTGCTGCCGGAGCCTGCGCTCTTGCGCCACCAGCCGCGATTTTCCAGGACGCCGCCGATGGTGCTTGAGACGGCGAAGAGGTCGTCGCCCAAGGATTCCACCAGACCGTGGTTGACCAGGCGGGCATGCCCTCCCACGTTGTCCAGGTAAAGCGCAGTGCTGCCGGTCAACTGGATCGCACCACGATTGGTGAGCGTGCCGACCAGGTATTTATAGTTGCCAGGCACGAGTGTGAGGGTGCAGTCAGGTGCCAATGTTCCCCCGGGTCCGCCAGCCGTTGTGATCAAAAAACCGGCGACCCATTTGAAAACGCCGCGCAAGGATCCTCCTCCCATGATGAAATTGCCCGACTGCATCTCCACATTCTGAGCCGCCACCTGGCCCATGAATGTATGGTTTCCATTCAGGAGTGTTTTTCCCGCGCCGTTGAACGTGCCGGAGAGCTGCCCGTTCTGCAGATTGAGCGTCCCGCTGTTGACCGTCACTGTGCCTGTACTGCTGTTAACGATCAGAAGGGTGGTTTCCACGGTGCTTACGCCTGCTCCGCCGGACTTGAGTAAAGTCCCGCGGTTGTCCACCACGCCGCCAGCCGTCCTGCTCGGGAGGAGATCGTCATCGCTGCCGAACTCGAGCAGGTTCAGATTCACAAGCCGGGTGTTGCCAGGAGAGTTGTCCAGATAGAGCGATGTGTTGTTGGTGAGACGGACGATGCCGAGATTCGTGAGCTGGCCGTAAAGGTATTTGTAGTTTCCGGGAATAAGCGTCAGCAGCCCGTCGGACTCAAGCGTGGCACCGGCGTCGGCTGCGTCACATTGCAAGTGTCCCGTGACCCACCGGACCGCCCCACGCAGCCGCAAGCCCCTGGAGAGGAAATTGCCCGACTGCAGTTCAACGTTCTCCGAGATCAACTCGCCTCGGAGCGTGTTGTTACCCGTAAGGAGGGTCCTGCCAGCGCCTGTGAAACGGCCTCCGAGATCTCCGTTCTGAATCTCGCACGTGTCGGCCTGCACGTTGACAATGCCGGTGCTCCGGTTGAGGAAGCGCACGCCACCTTGAACCGTGGTGCCTGCCGTGCCACCCGTCTTTGCGAAAGTGCCCCGGTTTTCGATGATTCCCCCACTTGCGCCGCTTTGAGCGAAGAGGTCGTTGCCTGCCGATTCCACGGTTCCCAGGTTCACCAGCTGTGCCAGACCCCCAGCGTTATCCAAATACAGGCTCGTATTGCCGGTGAGCCGAATGAGCCCTTGGTTTGTGATCGGACAGTAGAGATACTTGTAGTTGCCTGGGACCAGGGTCAGGCGGGATCCGGGCGAAAGCGTAAAGCGCCCGTTCGATGCAGGACCGAAGCTCCCAGTCTGCCAAGTCCACACCCCGTGGATCGTGGCATCGGTGCCAGACAGGTTGGCGTTGACAAGGACGTTGGAAGAAACAACCGATCCGGACACCGTCAGATTCCCCGTCCAGTGATTAACTCCGGAGCCGACAAAGCTGCCCGCGACGGAGCCGGCGCTGATCTGGATCGTCCCGCTCTGGGCTTCAACGACGCCTGTATTCACGACCGGGATGCCCGCTGGAATCGATGTGACCCCGGTGCCACCGGTCTTACGGAAGAACGCACGGTTGTC
>VHDG01000834.1 GCA_016871475.1 Verrucomicrobiota bacterium | reverse complement strand
CCAGGCAGCCCGATTTCGAGCAAGGATCGAGGGTTTTCAGGGGTTCGAATCCATCTCGCCTGCCCCAGAATGCGCGGGCTCTTGCCGCCCGATGGGTTCTGAACCTCCTCGTAAATCCGAAGGCTTGGATCAAACAGGGATGCCACCGATATGCACCGGATGCGTGTCGGAGCAAGCCCGTCCATCGGCAGCTCCAACTTCCACCGGGATAACGTGGGCTGCTTGGGAACAGGAGCGGATGCCGCGACGAGCGCAACCGGCATCTGCAGCAAAGGGCGGTCGATGAGATAGAGGAGTTGGCGTCCTCCGCTGATGAGCCTCACGTCAGACAAGTCAGGCCGGGCCTTGGCGAGTGTGTGCAACGGCAGCTTTAGTCGGTGCACGCCGTCTCCAAGCAGGCTGAGGTGACGACGGAAATCCCATTGTGTGGCGTCGAGTGGTCCGCCGAACAGCGGCACCTGCGGCAATCCTGAAGGAGGTCGAAACGAAGCCCGCACAGTCAGTGGCCGCGGCTGGACGGCTTGAAGTGTAGCCCGGCGGGCGTCGCCCAAGAGCAGCCCGAGATCATAGCGAGGCGATCTTGCCTGTGGATTCCCGGACAACAACAGAAACGTTCCGGCAGACCTGGAGTGGAAGAGAAGCCTGACTGGATGCCACAAGGCTTCGATGCGCTGGAACGTCATGGCGGGGCTGTCCCCATTCTCGATCACCATCACAATCTCTGGCGCAGGGGCCTTGAACCTCGCTGTGAACTCAAGTGATTCGGAACGTGTCTCGGCATCGAAAGTCAGCCGGTGGATGGAACCCGAGGCAAGCGGTCGATCCTCCAACCCTTGTGCTCCCCATTCCCGGGACATCAATTCGATCCTTCTCGCGAACACAGGCTCGTCCGTGGTGAATCGCATCCGCTCAATGGGGATTCCCGCTGCTCCGATCTGGAGATTGATCCGGCTCTGGCCTGAGCCTTCCAGCCGATCGCCAGCCTGCAGCGGGAGAATCATCCAGCTGGGCGTCGGAATCTCCTCCTCCTCCAGAACCACTGCGCTGATGGGAATCGGTGCTGAACGAGAATCGTCCAGAGTGATCCGCAGCGACCTCACCGAAGCGTCGAGTGTCGGCAGGTCCAATGATAATCGGTCCACCCCACGCTGCCGGAAGAACGTGATCCGGGAGGCGATGGGTCTTGCAGAACCGCCGTCAGCGAGAGCTTCCACCGTGATGGGTTTGAGAAATCCAGGAGCGGGGGTTTGGAGGGTGAGGGATCGAAGCGCAGGCGCGTTTGTGATGGGGATGATCATCCGGGTGCCCCGGGCTTCGATTGTAAAATCAGGGTGTTGAATGATCCGAGTTCACCGGGATGCACGGATCGGTTGGTCGATGACGAACGGAACCTCTGCTCCCGAGGCGTCGATCAGTCGCAGATCGGCCAGGTCCGGCTGCGCGCCGCGAAAGGAATCAACGTTCAGCACGAGCGCGTTCAATCCCGCCGCCGCACCGCCGACCTCCTGCTGATGCTGCCAGTCATCCCACGACGCAGCACGAGCGCCCGCCGCCAGGGGGGGCTGCGCACCCTAGAAGAGCATGGATGATGCATAGCAACGCGACAGAGTTGCGACGGCTTAGCGGGCTCACGATTCGTCCTTTTTCTGTGTGGGATCAGCAGGGGCCTCGGGCGGACCCGACATGAATCGCTGGTAGAGGAGACCGAACAAGATGGCGATCACGGCTACCGCCGCCAGAGCGCCGATTCGGTAGAGTTGCTTTAGACGCTCCAGGTCGTGGATCAGAAGCTTTGCCACCGCCAACCCCATCAACGCCAGACCGGCATACCGGCAGGGTGCCAGTCGGATGCGGATCCCAGCCACGACCAATCCGAGGGCAAAAACGCTCCAGGCGATGGTGTAGGTCATGTCGCGCGCGAAGTTTCCGGAGAACTGAAACACAAGGGTGCTTTCCCCGGGCCTGGTGTAGAAATCCGCGATCTGGATGTTCATCAGAATGAACAAGAGAATCGTCCCCATGGCCCCCAGAGCAGAGGGAAGATCCACATTAAGATTGGCCATTTTATTCCGAGGGGGTGCCAGCAGGCGGCCTGCGACGAACAGTGCAGCGATCACGATTCCATAACTGTAGAGATACCAGTTGAGGAGGGCGGTTTCGCTTCGCGGTTGATAGGAAAGAACCGCTGGATTCAGAGCCAACCTGACGAAGGAAAC
>VHDG01000833.1 GCA_016871475.1 Verrucomicrobiota bacterium | reverse complement strand
CCATCACGGCGTTGAAACTGTTTTCAGCATCGCGGATGGCCTCACGGGACTTTCGAGCCTGCTCACTCTGGGTGTGAGAGGCTTCCACCAGCAGGCGGATCCGGGATGCCGTCTGGGTGAGGGCTTCCTGGAGTTTTTCCAGTTCGGCCAGAAGGCGCGGCTCATCCGCTTTGCGTTTGCTGTATTCCTCCCACCGGATCAGCTCGCGACGTTTGGCTTCCAACAGGTCCCGTTTCGACTGCAGCTCCGCCTGAAGTTTCTCCCGTTGCTGGATGGACTGCAGTATTCCACGCCAGCGGTTCAGCGAACTCTGATACTCAAGCAGTTGTTCCCCGATCACCTTCGGATCCCCGAGATCAGTCACGCTGCGCCGTGAAGCCGGATACCGAAGCTTCACGGCAGCATCCGAATAGCCCTCGGGACCTGCTCCTTGGAGAACCTCGCCTAGCCTCCGGGACAGCTCGGATTCACTGAGGACCTCCACACCGTCTGCGCCCATGGGAAGCTCGAGCAGGTTGAAGTTCAGGATGGAGAAGGCTCGGTCGAGGTCCTGGTCCTTGAAGCGCTTGCGCAACGCGGTGACGATCAAACGATCCGCGTTCCTCAGGGTGTTTTCACGATCGCGGACTTGTTCGGAGAACAGCTGAACCTTCTGCTCGGCCTTTTCCCGTGTTTCCGCCTCGCCCTCCAGGATCGATTGATGAAGGCAATGAGTCTCACGTTCAAGCTCCCTCACTGCCACGCGTTCGAGCTCCTCGACGAAATCACGGAAGCCTTCCTTCTCCTTCTTGAGAGCGCGCAACTGTGCGTCCCAGCCCCCTTTCGCCTCATGGTGCGCCGCTTCATCCTTGCGACGATCCAGCAGTTCTTCATCGGCCAGCCGGGCTTTTTCCTCGGCCGTGGCGACGTCGCTCCTCAACGAATCGACTGTGCACTTGTGTTCGAGCTCAAACTGCTCACGCTGTCGCCGGAGGTCCGTCCACCGATAAACCGCCTCGCTACGGAGCTCCTGCAGCTCGGCATGGTTCGCGACGAGCGCACGGATGGCGTCCACCCGGGACTTGAACCTGATCAGGGACTCCCGCTGGCTGCGAATGCGATCATAGTCGTCGCCGAACATCTGGCGTGCATCCAGTGCGACTTCCTCCGGTCTGATGTCCGCCATCATTAGCAGCCGCTCCTTCATCTGCTCCTGGGTGATTGTGCTGAGACTGAGCAGGTTTTTGAGAGTCTCACGAAAATGGGGATACTTGTCCGCATCCCGCAAAGAGATGATTCCAAGCCCGGAATCATTTCCCGCTGTGGCGTTCAGCAACAGCTCGCGATGCTGCTGCTGGGTCTTGATGGTTTCGTATTGTTTAAGCGCGAGGCGGGCATTGATATCCCGGGGTTCCCTCACCGCGCCTTTGTCATCGAAGAAGTTCGCGGCTTCGAAAGGACCGAAGTAGAGAAAACGCTCAGGATCACCCCCGGCAGTCCGGCTTGTCCCCCTCCAGCCAAAAACGCAGGAGCCCCTTGAGGAAAGGCACTCGAAGAGAACGTAGGAATACTGGCTCCGGAAATAGAAGTCGCGCGTCTGTTCCTTGGTGTAGGCGCCGAAGTCCATCTCCCGCTGATCGTTCAGATAAAGGAACTGCAGTGTGTTGATGAGCGTGGTCTTGCCGGTGTTGTTCGGACCGACGATCTGGAGCGCGCCTTCCAGATCCACCTCGGCGTAATCATACTTTCCGGCGTTGATGAGAATGAGTTTGCGGGGGCCGTTTGACATATTCTACGCCTCTTGGCTGGGTGTGTGAGCTGTGGCCGCGGTTCCAGGCATGCCTTGCGATGCCTCGATGCATTTCGAAAACACCCGATGGAAGGGGCGCAAAAACCGGAACTCATCATCGCTCGTCCACTTCAGCCAGCCGATGCGCTCCATGTGGCCCAGGAGGGTGTTCAGGTCGTGGGTGTCCATCACATCCACCTGACGAAGCAGCGCCGCGTAGCGATCCAGGGTGAAGTGGGGGAGTTTGGAGACCAGAAAGTTCTGGCCCATGATGAACTCCTCAATCGGCTTCCCTTGGTTGGCAGCATGATCAACCAGGATCAGGGAGAACACGGTGATCTTCGGAAGGGTGTCGGGGGGTTTGTCGGTCGCCTCGGGTTCGAAGTAGAAGAAGTCACGCTCGTGTCGCACCAGTTTCAGGCCGAGAGGCGCGAAGTAATCCGCATAGT
>VHDG01000832.1 GCA_016871475.1 Verrucomicrobiota bacterium | reverse complement strand
CGACCACACCGATCCCGATTACAACGCCACGGCACCGGAGATTTGGCGGTCGCTGCGCGACCGCTGTCCGATGGCTCACACCGAGCGCTTCGGCGGGATGTGGGTGCCGCTCACGCATGATTTGATTCGAGCAGTCGCCTACGACACGACGCACTTCACCAGCCGCAGCGTGGTGGTGAGCACGATTCCACCCAAGGGTGTGGCGCCCGTAGGATCGGCGCCGCCGATCACCAGCGATCCGCCGTTCCATCGCGAGGCGCGCGGCCTGCTGCAGCCGGTCTTTGCACCACGCGCCGTTGAGCTCATGGAGCCGAAGGTGCGGGCGATTTGCGACCAGCTGCTGTCGAATCTGCCGTCCGGGACGTCGCCGTTTGATGCGTCTCTGGACTATGCGCGTCGCATCCCCGTAGCGGTGATGGCGCAGTGGCTCGGGCTCCCTGACAGCGACCATGAGCTGATTCTCGGATTCGTTCATGACCTGCTGGAGATCGTCAGCGAAGACCCCACGATTCAGCAGCCGGGCCGGGATCGTCTCGATCGCTATCTCACCGAACAGATCACGGCTCGACGCGCGCGGCCATCAGACGACCTGATCAGCTACCTGCTGTCTGCGACCATCGGTGGCCGACCGCTATCGGACAGCCACGTTGCCGGCACGATCATGTTGCTGCTGTTGGCGGGCGTCGATACGACCTGGAGCGCGATTGGTTCGGCGTTGTGGCACTTCGCCCGCAATCCTGCCGATGCCGAACGCATGCGCCGCGACCCCGATGGCGTGCCCGTCGCGGTGGAGGAGTTGCTGCGCGCCTACGCCCCGGTGACGATGGCTCGTGTCGTCAAGGAAGACTGCGTCTTCGAGGGCTATTCGCTGCGTGCGGGCGAGTGGATGCTGTTGCCTTTTCCAGCGGCCAATCGCGACCCCGCGAAGTTCCCGGATCCCGATGAGGTTAAACTGGATCGCGCCGACAATCGGCACGCGGCGTTCGGACTTGGCGTGCATCGTTGCCTGGGTTCGCACCTGGCGCGACTGGAACTTCGTATCGCACTCGAATGTTTCCTCGCCCGCGTCGAGTCCTTCACTCTTGACGCTGATCATGAAGTGGCATGGAGCCAGGGCCAGGTACGGGGACCGCGCCGGTTACCGCTGCTGGTCACGGTGAGCGAACCGATGCGGACTGGAAAGGTCTAGGGATGAGTTACGACGTTGAACGCGTTGTGATGGGAATGTGGCAGCGGCCCGAGTTACAGGATTACGTCCGCCGCTGTCG
This sequence comes from Verrucomicrobiota bacterium, assembly GCA_016871475.1. Classification (GTDB taxonomy): domain Bacteria; phylum Verrucomicrobiota; class Verrucomicrobiia; order Limisphaerales; family UBA11320; genus UBA11320. The sequence continues at coordinate 951 of VHDG01000832.1, read as the reverse complement.
CGCGCTCGATTCCGGCGACGGCCCGATGAACAATTTCATCGGATTCAACCTGACGAAGGATCGCATCCTGACCGCCAAGGTGAATCATCATCACTTCAGAAGGCTTGACGATCGGACGCTCGACGGGTTGGTACCGGTGCGGACCGTGTTCGACACTGTCTATCCGAAGTGGCAGCCCAATACCATTCGATCATCGAAAGAAACGGGAGCCGCGTTCGTGATCAAGGTGGCGCCCGCCGGCCCGCCAACCTACCAGTTTCATTTTCGGTTTCCGTTCCAGGCTGAAGACTTCCAGCGCCTCGGACTGGCGTCTCACTCCATCGACTTGTCCAACTACTCGCTTAATCCCGGGATCTCGTTCGAGTACACCGGGTCCGAGGTGCTGCGGAAGCTCTATTACTACCTCAACCGGCCCGAGGAGAAGGACATCATCGCGAAGCAGTTCGATGAGCCCTGGTGCCGGCGGGCGGACATGCTCGAGTACACCCAGACCGACAAGGCGCGCAAGGTGATCCTCTGGATGTACGAGTCGGCTGCCTGCCAGGAATACTTCTCACAGGTGGACTGGCCGCTGCTGTCCGATCTCATCGCCTACATGCGCGGGTTTGGCTGCGAGCCGACGTTCCCCGGCATCTACGAAGGCGGCCAGGTGCGAGCGGTCTATTTCTTCAAGTTCCCAGTCGCGGATCCGAGCCCTTGGGCACGCCTGCCTGAAAACCTGCAGATTCGCACATGGGATGCGATCCCTGCGCTCAACCCTCAATAACCACGGGGACGCCTGAATCGGGCGCCATGGTGATGGCTCTGAGCGTCACGCCGGCGGGCGGACCTGCGTGGCTGATCTTCAGCTCCAGCAGCGTGGCGATGATCATTTTCATTTCGAACATCGCAAAACTCATCCCGATGCATCGCCTGGTGCCGCCGCCGAACGGGAAGAATTCGTTTGGACCG
>VHDG01000831.1 GCA_016871475.1 Verrucomicrobiota bacterium | reverse complement strand
ACCGCCGAGGAAGGTGACTGGTCCTGCGTCGATCTGGCACCGCTCAAACCTCTAAAAAGCCCCCTGAGCCTGGAGACTCTCAAAGCGGACGCTGTTCTCAAAGAAATGCCGCTGATCAAACAAACCCGCCTTTCTGTAACCCCCCTCACCCCCTTGCAATTCGAGCGCATACTGGCTCTTTCCCAAACCAAACTGTGACCCCGGACCTACCCCCCCTGACTGAACTCTTCGACGCCGTGATCTTCGATATGGATGGCGTCATCGTGGATAGTGAACCTCTCCACGAACAAGCCTTCATGGAAACCTTTCACGCCCTCGGCTACGGCGACACCCACGGGGTGAACTTCAAGGAGTACCTCGGACGTTCTGATCGAGCGGTCTGGAACTTCTTCATGAACAAACACCAACCCTCCCAAACCGTTGAGGAACTCACCGACCTCAAGGAAGGAAGGTTGGTGAAGGTGCTCCGGGAAAGAGAACCTCTCTTCCCAGGTGTCACCGAACTGATTGATGCACTGTCCAAAAAGTATCCGTTGGCTGTTGCGTCAGGTTCAGTGCATCGCGTGATCAAACAAGTTCTTGAACTCCGAAACCTTAAACGGTTTTTCCCGACCGTGGTCAGCTCTGAAGATGTCCCCCAGGGAAAGCCTTCCCCGGATATCTTCCTGCGAACGGCGGATCTGCTGGGCGTGAAACCATCCCGATGCTGTGTCATTGAGGACACGACCGCCGGCATTCAAGCAGGCGTGTCGGCGGGCATGACGGTGATCGCCATTACGAACACCTACCCGGCCGATGCACTGGGCAAGGCGCATCGAATCGTCCGGTCCTACGGGGAAATTCATCAACTTCTCCTGCCCCAAGGATGAAACACACCGTCCCCAGACCTGTGCTCACCCTACGGATGCTGACGGTCTGGGTCTGCCTGATTGGGTGTGAACGGGCGTACGCCTCCTGGCCCCAGTTTTTAGGCCCAACACGCGATGGCCACTACACGGGCAAAGCCCTGAGCGACGAGTGGCCGAAGGAAGGACCCGAGAGGGTCTGGCTTCGCGATGTTGGCCAGGGGTTCTCAGGTCCGATCGTGCAGGATCATCGTCTGATCCTGCATCATCGGCCCGGAGGTGTGGATCGCTTGGAGTGCATGGATGTCAGGACTGGGAAAACCATCTGGAAACAGGATACCCCGGCTCGATACGTGGACGATTTCGGGTTCGATGAAGGACCGCGAGCCACGCCCAGTGTTTCTGAGGGATTGGTGACGACCGTGAGCGCGGATGGCTGGATCCGTTGCCATCAGTTGGAGAACGGCTCGCCGGTGTGGGATGTGGATGGCAAGACTCTCTGGGGATCTCGAAAAGGCTTTTTTGGCTTGGCCCCTTCCCCGCTCGTGGATGGCGGCCGGGTTTATCTCAACCTGGGAGGACAGAAAGACCGCAGCGTTGTTTGTTTGGACCTGAAGACGGGGAAGTTGCTCTGGGGAACAGGATCAGATGAAGCCAGCTACGCCGCACCCGTGCTCGCCCAATGGAAGGCTGCCAAAACCCTGTTGGTGCTCACCCGGGAAGCTTTCGTCGGGATCGATCCCGGCACGGGAAAGGAACACTTTCGTCATGCCTGGCGTCCGAGAATCGATGCCTCTGTGAGCGCTGCGACCCCGTTGATTCATTCGGGGCAGGCGTTTCTGACGGCCAGTTACGATACCGGTGCAGTGCTGCTTGAGCCATCAGCAGCCGGAGTCCGATCCGTTTGGGAATCAGAGAGCGCGCTTAGCAGCCATTACACAACGCCTGTTCTCATCAACGGCTACGTCTATGGGCTCGATGGCCGACAGGAAAGAGGCTGCTCGCTGAAGTGCGTTGAGTGGAGCACGGGCAAGGTTCGATGGACTGAGGAAGGTTTTCCAGCAGGCACGCTGATTGCCGCAGGAAACCGCGTGCTGATTCTTGGCGACAAAGGGGAACTGTTGATGGCGGAAGTGACTCCAGAGAAGTATCGATTGAGGGCACGAGCCCAGATCCTTCCGTTTCTCGCCCGCGCCCACCCTGCTCTTTCGGACGGCAGATTCTTCGCACGCAGCAAGGACAAGCTTTACTGCTTCGAACTCTCAACATCCGGAAACACACCAAGCAAATGAGTCTGGATCCCAAGCTGCTCGAACCGCTCACCCGCGACGCCTACGAAATCAGGACCAAAGCTCCAGGCCCGAAAGGACGCCTG
>VHDG01000830.1 GCA_016871475.1 Verrucomicrobiota bacterium | reverse complement strand
GGATGCTGGCTCTTCGCTGGGCCGGAGCGTCATCTTCATCTGTATGCGAATTATTTCCTCACGGGGTTCATGTTCTCCGGGTTCGAGCTCTGTCAGTTCGCGGTGATGATCAAGATGGTGCCCGCGACCCACAAGACGCACTACATCTCCGTGTATTTCAGTCTGACCCGAATGCTCTGGGCTTTGGGCCCTCCCCTGGGAGCATGGGCGCTCAGCCACCTGCCCCCGGAGGCAGGAACCTGGTTTGGCCAACCGCTCACGGCTTATCATCTTGTCATCGTTGGCTCGCTGCTGTGCTGCCTGGTGACGCTGAACCTGCTGCACACGGTGCGAGAACCGGCTGAACGTCCGGCACGTGAACTGATCGGGGTGATGGGAAACATGCGCGAGTTCAACCCGCTGCTGGCCTTGGGATCCATCGCCTATTACATGTTCACTCCAAGGGGGCTGAGCCGGCTGGCCCATGTCTCGGCTCGAACGATTCGCAAGCACTCGTCCCAGGTCACCGAGGTGGGCGAGGATCTGGTCGGATTGCTCAGCCCACCCTCGGAGAACAGACCCGACAAGCCCCGCCGCTGATTCGCCTTTCGCGAGGCAGCACATCCGGGTGCATCGACTCTGCCCGCCTGCACAAGTGGGAGCTCCCGGCTTGTTGTCGATGCTTTAGGATGGCCGGGCTCTCCCCGCTTGGCCTCCGTAGATCGGGCAGTGTGAGTTGTGGGCGCTCGTCCTCGCTGGGAGCGCTGGCGTCTCGCCGGCCTGTGGGGCGATGAGCAACCCAGAGGCAGGCGGGACGCCAGGACAGCTCAGAATTTCGTTTTGATGCCGCAGGCACGCAGGGCACACCAACCGCGCAGGGCTTCAAACCCAACGAAGAGGCCTGATGCGATCAACACCAACCCGAGCCATGTGGAATAAAGGAAGGCAAAACCACCGCCGGTCAGCAACGCCAACGCCCCGATCGCACGGATGAGCCGACCCTTGCTGTCTATATTTCGCTCGAAGATGTGCTTCATCGGTTCCCTTTCTCAAGCGGTTCGGGCAATTCGTGCAAGCTCGAACATCGCCGGGCAAAACCTTTGAAAGGGACCACGGCGATTCTGTCCAGAGCACCGTGGTAACGCCCCATCGCGCGCACCCACGAGAGTTCCCCTTCCAACAGCACTCACTCTCGAGGGCAACAAGACCAGTCGAATGAATTGATGGGTTCCTGCCATATATTGAGACAATATCTGTACATACAGGCGAAAAACCGCAAGCTCCTGCTCCTGAGAGTTCAACCCCATATCCCTGAATTAACCTATAAATTGAGGATATTTCTGCCCTAAAACGGCCAATTTAAGCTTCAGAACTAATTTTAGACAGAACATTGACAGACTATCAACACATGGTTAAGTTCTGGCCAGCTTGAGAGCTGGTTAGGCTTTCACGATCCGGAACACCGAATGGTGAAAACCGGAAAGTTAACTGAAAACACACGTGGCTCTGAGTCATGAAGTCCCCCTTGCGATGAATAAGATTGATTCGAGTCCGGTTGCTTTTCTCGTGGGTGCCACCGGAGGCATCGGCTCGGCTTTGGCGCGACGATTGTCGGCTGCATCCTGGCGTGTCGCTGTCAGCGCTCGCGGCCGGGAGCGTCTTGAGACCCTCGCCGCCGAATTGCAGGCGCACATCGAGCCCTGCGACGCGATGGATGCGACGGCGATCGACTTCGCGCTTAACGCCGTGTGGAACAAGTACGGCCAGCTGGATGGCGTGGTTAATTGCTGCGGCTCGCTTCTCCTTAAGCCCGCCCACCTCACGACCAGCGAGGAATGGGAACACACCATTCACGCAAACCTGACCACCGCTTTCCATGTGCTGCGGGCCGCTGCTTCAAGGATGATGCGCTCTGGCGGTGGCAGTATCGTGCTGATGTCCTCTGCCGTGGCCGGTCGCGGGATGATCAACCACGAGGCCATTGCGGCAGCCAAGGCCGGGGTTGTCGGTCTTGCCCAGTCCGCCGCCGCCACCTACGCGCGTTACAACATTCGGGTGAACTGCGTTGCCCCTGGCCTAACACGCACGCCGCTCACCGAGTCCCTTACCAGAAACGAAAGCTCCCTGAGAGCCAGCGCGGCTCTCCACCCCCTCGGCCGAATCGGGGAGCCATCGGAAGTCGCCAGCGCTATCGCGTGGCTGCTCGACCCTCAGCAGAGCTGGGTCACCGGACAAGTCATCGCCG
>VHDG01000829.1 GCA_016871475.1 Verrucomicrobiota bacterium | reverse complement strand
CCGCCGGACGGTTGGTCCTGAGTTGGCCGGCCGGTGAATCACTTGAGTCTGGATCCACCCCCTTGGGCCCCTGGGAAACCACGGCTGACTCCAGCCCAATCTCGATTTCCCCCTCCGCAGAGCGGCGCTACTTCCGTCTTCGACCCCAGGCCGCACAGTTGGGTGTCCCCCCTTGAGGGTTCCCGCCCGGGTCGTTCCTGAGCCCGAGCCGCATGTGTGGGCTGGCGTTGTGTCTCGCATGGGGCAACGGGCGGAGCCTGGTCATCCGCTGAGTTGGGATGAGTGCCGGGTTGCTGGCTCATGAGAGCGTCATAGAAAAGGTTCTGGTGTTCAGAAAGCGGGATTGCAGTCGGCTAGCGCTTCCTAATAATGAAGCGCGTTCGACGACCAAGCTGAAAAATGAACGAGTGGCACATCCAATCCCGATCACACACCTGCCAGAACTGCACGCATGGGTTCAAGGCAGGATCGAACTATCACACACTCCTGTTCGATGAGAAGAAGGAGTTCCTGCGACTCGATATCTGCCCAAAGTGTTGGGAGGAGCAATACTCGCACTCTCGGGACAAGCAGGGTTTCATATCGCACTGGATGGGCGTTTATGAGCCACCCCCGGCTGCCGCTCCGGAGGCCATCCGGAAGGACACCGCTGAGAGCCTGCTCCGCAAGCTGGTTGAGCTGAACGATCCCGATAAGCTGCCGGCCAGCTATATTCTGGCAGTGATGCTGGAGCGCAAACGCATCCTTCGGGTGAAGGAACAGATCCGACAGGGCACAAGGCGGATCTTCATCTACGAACAGCCCAAGACCGGAGACGTCTTCACCATCCCTGACCCTGACCTGCAGCTCGACCAGCTGGAGCAGGTGCAACGGCAGGTTGCCGGCCTCCTGGAGCACGGGATTCAAGCACATCCCGGGCATGCTGCGGGCACTCCCGCGCCCGAGGCTCCCTCCGGGCCGGAGTCAGCTTCTGCTGCACAGAATCCTGAGGAAGCCTCGGTAGCAGCAGAGGCAGCTCCACAACCCTAGCCCGAGCCCCCATCGAAACACGTGCCTGATCTAGCTGAACTCCAGAAAAAGCTCGGATATCGGTTCAAGGAATCCGATCACCTGATCCTCGCATTGACGCACCCCTCGGTGGCACATGAGTCAAGCGGGAGCGCGCAACACAACCAAAGGCTGGAATTCCTGGGGGATGCTGTGCTGGGCCTGGTGATCACCAACGAACTGTTTCAGAAGTTTCCGGGCTTCGGTGAAGGCCCTCTGACTAAGGCAAGGGCACAGCTTGTCAACAGGCGCATCCTCGCCACGCAGGCGCGCTGCCTGAACCTCGGGGCCTACCTGATTCTGAGCCGGGGCGAGGAGCTAAGTGGCGGCAGAACCCGCCAATCCGCGCTCGCGGACTGCTTCGAGGCGGTTGTCGGCGCCATCTTCCTCGATGGCGGATACGAGGCGGGCCGCGAGTTCATCCTTCACTGCTTCCGCGAGGGTTTTGGCGAGCTGAGGGAGATACCGAACCTCGATAACCCCAAGGGCGAGCTGCAGGAAACCCTTCAAGCGCACTCCAACGAACCTCCCGAGTACGCAATCACTTCGGTGACAGGCCCCGACCATGATCGAATCTTTGAATGCCTCGTGCGTCATGGCGGCATCGAGCTCGCACGCGGCGTCGGCAAAAGCAAAAAGGAAGCGGAGAGCATGGCAGCCCTCGCCGCATTACAGGCGCTCAGGGAACGGGCATAGCCCCCCCTGTCACTCATTGGATGATCCGGCGCACGGCAGCGGATGTCGATGTGCCAAGACCTCGCCCGGTTTCCCACACTCCTTCCCCCATGGATTCGTCCCGCCGTCCCCATCGACCTTGAACAGCCGCACATCGTGTTGTCATCAAGTTGCTCGGGAATGAACACCGGCTTGGAATCGAACAAGTTGGTCGGGATCATCGTCGATGAACGGGCAAGTCGCCCCGATTCTGAACGGCTGTTTGAAATGAAACGATTGTTGAACTCCCAGGCTCTGTCTCGCCGCGGTTGCGCGTGGTGGATCGGAGTGTTCCTCCTGCTGCAGACCCCGATCGTCGAAGCCGCGGCTCCCGACACCCGCCTGGCAACGCAGCTCGAGCGAGGCAGGGAGGCCTATATCAGGAACTGTTTTGTGTGCCATCAGCTGAGCGGACAGGGCGTCCCGGGCGCATTTCCGCCGCTGGCGAGGGCGGATTACCTCACCA
>VHDG01000828.1 GCA_016871475.1 Verrucomicrobiota bacterium | reverse complement strand
GCGAGCCAAAATCCCGATGTAGTCATCGGCCAGATCACTTTCCTGAAACGGCAGGTATCACCGTCGGCAGCGCTTTGAAAAAAGGGTGTAGATCTCCTCGAATCCGTTGGGTTTTCCGCGTCCTCGGTTGTCATCGATTGTCCGCGCCACCGACACTCCAATTTCAGGCACCGCAATCAGATTCACGCCGAACTCTCCTTGATGCCACACCATATGTCGCCCCCCAGGCAATCGCCGAAACAACGGAACATCCGCTTCGCCGCACACCTGGGCAATCCGTTCCATCTGCGCCGGAGTCAGGGTCTGCTTCATCTCTTTTCCCAGGTCCTGCTGACGATTGAACTCCCGATCAATCAAGGACCGAACCACGGCAAGCGTCGACTCCGATACCTGTGCCTTTTCGAGGACCACAAGGGTTTCCTTCGGGATGCTCAGCCGGCTATCCAACTCACTGCAGAATAGTGCGAGACCCATAGCCGACGGGCGATCCAACTGAAGCAAACACGGACGCGTGGCTGTCGAGATCAATGCCTCTGAAACAATCCGCTGCTCCTTCCACATGCCGCCATTGGCCAGCACCTTGCCCACTTTCACCAAATCGCTCGCCTTCAACTCCAGTCCATCCATGGCCCATGTATTGCCAGCCTTGTCGCGGCCAAACTTGTAGTCGCGGATGTCCAGCGGTTTGAAAAGATTCTCCACCAGAAAGTCCTCCATGGACTTTCCGGACACACGCCGGATCACTCCCGAGACCAGATTGATCGCCCTGTTGTTATACTCGTACACCTCGCCTGGTTCGCTGATCACCGAACTCTCCATAGCGAACTTCACAAAATCGGCCTGCGGATAGATGTCACGGGATCCCTTCGTAGTCTGGATTCCCGACGTGTGCTGAAGAATGTGGCGGATTCGGATCTTTGCACGGGTGGCATCGAGGTTCATCTCGGGCAAGTATTTCCCGACGGGATCCTCGACGGATGCGATCAAGCCCTTGTCGCGTACGATGCCGATCGCAAGTCCCGAGAATAACTTCGTGACGGAGTAGAGGTAGATGCGGCGATCCCTGGTGTTAAAGAACTTCTCGCGCACCGGCTGGCCTTTTTCGTGCACGAACAGGGCATTGCTCTGCTTCTCCTCCGCCATGCGGAACAGATCATCGACAGCCTTCGGATCCAGGGTCGAGCCGGACACGCAAAAACGGAGTGACAGCAGTACGATCGCAGCGATTTGAGTCCATCGTTGAAACATGCCCCCCTTTTGCATCGGCCATGGGAACTGGAAATGGATTTCTGAAAGGTTTGACTCGAGTGCAACGCCTATCTAGCCAATCACCTGTCCCATTGTTTTCTCAAGGGACTGCCTACTCGGGACGACCCCCCCCTCTCCTCGCGGTGGTAATCGGCGAGTCATCCTTGAATCCAAAATAAAAGGTAAAATAAAGGGACAAAATAAAGGGACAGGTCATTAGACAACGCTGACAAAGCAGAGACGTTCGCTGCGCCCCTTCAAGGGTCCTCATTACGGAGAAGCAGCATCCCAACTGAAGCGTGGTTCTTGCGTGAGTCAGTGAAATTCCGTCAGGTAGCTCCAGCATCGTCGCAGAGCACTCCCCCTCCAGGAGTGCTGGCGTCCCACCGGCATCTTGACGTTCCGAAGGAGTTGTTCGTTTGCTCGGCTGGCTGCCGGAACATCAACTCCCAGGGAGCATCCCTGGGAATGGAGCCGTGCCCGAAACACAACGGCCCGACTCCGCTCTCAAGGCTTCGACAAACAAGCGATCCAGGACAAAAGGACCAATAAAGCCACTGCCATGAATTGCGTTGCTGGGAATGGAACAGGATAAACAGGATTGGGATGAGCGAAGGCAAATGGGTCTGCTTTCGCTGCTGCACCCACACCCGTTGAAATCCTGTGAATCTCGTAAACCCTGTCCCTCCACGCCCTCCCTACTTCACCACATCCACTTGCAGATCCCTCAGTGTGTATAACTCCTCAGACTTCACTCCCTTCATCCTCCTGGCCCCCGTCTTGCGCCTCTTCCCGAACCTCTTCCTATACGTCTGAAACACTTCCTCCACAAACTTCCTCCTTCCAATCACCGCCCCATCCGCAAAATACCTCACCCTCATCCTCACATACTCCATCACGCTCACCCGCCCCTTCTCCTCGATCACCTTCGCCACCACTTCCCGCTCTATCCCGGGCTTCGTCTCTCCCCTCGGCCCAT